>JAPSJG010000227.1 GCA_031178305.1 Sinorhizobium sp. | reverse complement strand
AGAATTGGCGGTTGCAGACCGCCCTTTAGCGGATCCCGCGGATGACCAAGCTAAACAACCCTGTCCTGATGGCGACGATCGGTGCGGCGCAAGCCTTGCGCGGAGAGGTGCGGGTAAAATCCTATACCGACGATCCGACCGCACTCGGCAACTACGGCAACCTGCACAGCGCGGATGGCCGCGTCTTCGAGATCCTGGAAATCCGTGAAGCGAAGAGCATGGTCGTCGTGCGCTTCCGCGGCATCAACGACCGTACCGCCGCCGAGGCACTGAACGGCCTCGAACTTTTCATCGAACGAGACAATCTTCCGGACGAGGATCTCGACGAGGACGAGTTCTTCTATGCCGATCTCGAAGGGCTGGAGGCGGTCGATGCCGAGGGCAGAAGCTATGGCGCGGTCACGGGCGTCTTCGACTTCGGCGCTGGTGATCTCTTGGAATTGAAAGGGCCTGGAAGGCGGCCGGTGCTGATCCCCTTCACCGAATGGTCGGTGCTAGAGATCGATCTCGAGGCCGGCAAGCTGCTGGTCGACCCGATTGCGGCAGGCCTCGTCGACGACAAGGACGAGGGCTTCGGCAAGTCGTTTCCGACCAGGGGCAAGTGAGAAAACCATGCCTTTCCGCGCAACGGTGCTGACCCTCTATCCGGAGATGTTCCCGGGGCATCTCGGCCTATCGCTCGCCGGCAAGGCGCTGGAGCGCGGCCAGTGGTCGATCGACGCCGTGCAGATCCGCGACTTCGCGGACGGCAAGCACCGCATCGTCGACGACACGCCGGCAGGCGGCGGCGCCGGCATGGTGCTGAAGCCGGATGTGCTTGCTCGCGGGATCGACCACGTCTCCACCGGAGACGACCGGCCGCGCCTCCTGATGAGCCCGCGTGGCCTGCCGCTGACGCAAGCGCGCGTGCGCGAACTTGCCGCCGGCCCCGGCATCGTGATCCTCTGCGGCCGATTCGAAGGGGTCGACCAGCGCGTGATCGACACGCGCCAGCTCGAAGAGGTGTCGATCGGCGACTATATCCTTTCGGGCGGCGAGCCGGCAGCGCTGGTGCTCCTCGATGCGATCGTGCGAATCCTGCCGGGCGTCATGGGCAATGAACTCTCAGGCTTGCATGAAAGCTTCGAAGGCGGGCTGCTCGAACACCCGCACTACACGCGGCCGCAGGTCTTCGAAGGTCATGAAATTCCGGCGGTGCTGACCTCGGGAAACCACGGCGCCATCGCCACTTGGCGCGAGGCCGAGGCACGCCGGCTGACCGAGGAACGGCGGCCCGATCTGCTGAAACGTGCGAACCAAGCGCCAAACGACGTGAAGCCTGTGTCGGGTCAACCGGTGAAGAAATAATAGCCTGCCAATAGCAGCCCGACGGCGACGACAAGCGCGCGGATGACGGCCTGGGGCACGCGCCGGGCGGCCCAAACGCCCGAATAGCCGCCAAGCGCCGCACCCGGCACCATGATTGCCGCATGCAGCCATGAAACGACGCCGCCGGCCGCGAAGACAAATATGGCAATCGTGGCGATGACGATCGAGATGAAGTTCTTGAGCGCGTTCAGCCGATGATAGCCGCCGCCTGTCGCAAGCCCGAGCACTGCGAGCATCATGATGCCCATGCCGGCTCCGAAGAAACCGCCATAGACGGAGGTCGCCAGCTGGCTGGCGACACCGAGCGGCCCGATCTTGTGTTCATCGCTGCGCGCCTTCGGCTTCAGCAGCGGCCCGGCCGCAAAGATCGCGGTTGCGGCAATCAGGAGCCACGGCACCATCGCCCGGAAGGACGGATTGGAGAGCGACAGGAGGATCAAGGCGCCGGCAAGCCCGCCGATCGCCGAAATGATCCCGAGCACGACGGCGTTGCGCGCATCGGCGCGAATCTCCCTGGCATAGGCCAGTGCCGAGGTGATGTAGCCGGGCAGTTGGATGATCGAGGAGGTGGCATTGGCGACGATCGGCGGCAGCCCGCCGAGCGTCATCGCGCCGAAGGTGAGAAAGGTGCCGCCGCCGGCGATCGCATTGACGACGCCGGACAGGAATCCCGCAACGAATAGCAGTATCACCTGGAATGTCGTCATCGTCTCCCCCGCACCAGTGTGGACAATCGGGATAGCGGCTGGTCAGGTCGACTGCAAGCCCGCCGCTGGATCAAGCCCTCCCGCGGCCGGTGAGGCGGCGCGGGAGGGCGTTTCGCTAACTCACGAAAGCCGCGTGCAGGCGAGGGAGATGCGGGTGAGAGCTTCCTTCAGTTCCTCCTCCGAGGTCGCATAGGAGATCCGGAAGAAGGGAGAAAGGCCGAAGGCGGAGCCCGGAACGACGGCGACGTGGGCGTCCTCCAGCAGATAGGCACAAAAGTCCGCATCGGTTTCGATCCGCTTGCCGGCGGGCGTGATCTTGCCGAACGTGCCGGCGCAGCCGGAGAAGGTATAGAAGGCGCCCTCCGGGACGCGGCAGTCGAGGCCTTCGATCGCATTCAGGCCGTTAACGACGAGGTCGCGGCGGCGCTGGAAGCTCTGCCTGCGTTCCTTCAGGAACTCCTGCGGGCCTGCGAGCGCCGCGACCGAAGCGGCCTGGCTGACGGAGGACGGGCAGGAGGTCGCCTGGCTCTGCACGACCGCAATCGCCTTGATCAGCTCGCGCGGGCCGCCGGCATAGCCGATGCGCCAGCCAGTCATCGCATAGGCTTTCGACACGCCGTTGACGGTCAGCGTGCGTTCTTTCAGCCGAGGCTCGATCTGCGCCGGGGTGACGAAACGGAAGTCGTCATAGACGATATGCTCGTACATGTCGTCGACCAGCAGCCAGACATGGGGATGCTTGAGCAGCACGTCGAGAAGCGGCCGGTAGTCGTCGGCGCTGTAGGCGGCGCCCGAGGGGTTCGACGGCGAGTTCAGGAGCACCCATCGCGTCCTGGGCGTGATCACCGACTCAAGCTTTTCCGCGGTGAGCCGGAAGCCGGAGGCTGCATCGCATGCGATCAAAACCGGCATGCCCTCGCAAATCTGGACGATATCCGAATAGGAGGTCCAGTAGGGCGTCGGGATGATCACCTCATCGCCGGGGTTGATCGTCGCCATCAGGGCGTTGAACAGGATCTGCTTGGCGCCAGTCGCAGCCGTGATCTCGTCGAGCTCGTAGGCGAGATCGTTCTCGCGCAGGAACTTCTCGCGGATCGCTGCTTTGAGCTCCGGCGTGCCGTCGAGCGCGGTATATTTCGTCTCGCCGCGTTTTATCGCCTCCCAGGCGGCCTGCTTGACGTGGTCCGGCGTATCGAAATCCGGCTCGCCGGCGCCGAGGATGATCACCGGCTTGCCCTCGCGCTTCATGGCACTGGCGCGGGCGCCGATCTTCAGGATTTCCGAAACGCCAATCGAGGAAATCCGCGAGGCGGGCCGAAAGCCCGCCTCCTTGGCCGTTGCATTGATGGTCATGACCGATCCTATTCGAGGTCGTCAGTTATTCGATATCGAAGGAGACGCCCTGCGCCAGCGGCAGAGCCTTCGAATAGTTGACCGTGTTGGTGGCCCGGCGCATATAGGCCTTCCAGGCGTCGGAGCCGGATTCGCGACCGCCGCCGGTTTCCTTCTCGCCGCCGAAGGCGCCGCCGATTTCCGCGCCGGAGGTGCCGATATTGACATTGGCGATGCCGCAATCGGAGCCGTCGGCCGCAAGGAAGCGCTCGGATTCCTGCATGTCGCGGGTAAAGATCGACGAAGAAAGCCCGGCCGTGACCGCATTGTGCTCTGCAAGCACCGCGTCGAAGTCGCTATACTTCATGAGATAGAGAATTGGCGCGAAGGTCTCTTCGAGAACCGGGCCCTCCTGCTTCGGCATCTCGACGATCGCCGGCTTCACATAGTAGCCGTTCTCGTAGCCGAGTTCGACGCGCTCGCCGCCGGTGACACTGCCGCCATGGGCCTTAGCCTCGGCGATCGCCTTCTGCATGTTGTCGAAGGCCGCCTTGTCGACGAGCGGGCCGACGAGTGCCGAGCCTTCCAACGGATTGCCGACGGAGACCGACTGATAGGCCTTCTTCAGCCGCGGCACGAGCTGATCATAGACGCTTTCATGCACGAACAGACGGCGCAACGTCGTACAGCGCTGCCCGGCGGTGCCCATGGCGCCGAAGGCGATGGCGCGCAGCGCCATGTCGAGGTCGGCCGAGGGGCAGACGATGCCGGCATTGTTGCCGCCGAGCTCGAGGATGGCGCGGGCGAAGCGTTTGGCAAGTCGCGGGCCGACCTCGCGGCCCATGCGTGTGGAACCGGTCGCCGAGACGAGCGGAACCTTCGGATGGTCGACGAGCACCTCGCCGATTGAGCGGTTGCCGATCAGCACCTGCGACAGGCCCTCCGGCGCATCGCCGAAGCGGGCGAGCGCACGCTGAAGGATCGCTTGGCAGGCAAGCGCGGTGAGCGGCGTCTTCTCCGACGGCTTCCAGACGACGGCGTCGCCGCAGACGAGCGCGAGTGCCGCATTCCACGACCAGACGGCGACGGGGAAGTTGAAGGCGGAGATGATGCCGACAACGCCAAGCGGATGCCAGGTTTCCATCATGCGGTGGCCGGGCCGTTCGGTTGCGATCGTCAGACCGTAGAGCTGGCGGGAAAGGCCGACGGCGAAATCGCAGATGTCGATCATCTCCTGCACTTCGCCAAGGCCCTCGGACGGGATCTTGCCGGCTTCGATCGAGACGAGGCGGCCGAGATCGGCCTTGAAGGCACGCAATTCCTCGCCAAGCAAGCGGACAAGTTCGCCGCGCTTCGGTGCAGGCACCACCCGCCAGGCACGGAAGGCTTCGTCGGCCATCTCGATCTTCTTTGCGGCCTCGGCCGCCGAGTCTGTCTTGAGGCTTGCAATCTGTTCGCCGGTGACCGGGCTGAAGGACGGCATGTCGCCGCCGGTGTAGCGTTCCTTGACGACACCCAGCTTTTCCAGGAGGGCGGCTGCCTCCTTGGCGACGTCGACTTTGGTGGCTGCAATGTTCATGTGTGATGCTCCCGTTTAATTTTGGGCGATTTAGCCAAATCGCACGCTGCCGAGCCTTCCCGGCGAAGTGATTGACTTGAGGCCCGCCGCCATTTCCTTCAGCTTTTCCGGCGTGTAGAAATCGTAATAGGCCTGATTGCGGCGGCCGACCGCGTGCTCTGCACTGAAGCTTCCGCCATATTGCTCGACCGCGACGGCGAAGACCCATTCGCGCAGGCGCTGTTCGAAGGCCAGGTCGGTCGATTGCGGGCTATCCTTCGCAACGACCAGGTTGAAGTGCACGCCGCCGTCGCCGATATGGCCGAAATCGCAGATGGTGACGCCCGGAAACTGCGCCGGCATCTCCGCCTTCATATGGTCGCAGAAGACCATGATGTCACCCCGGCGGAAGGAGAGATCGAAGGCGATCAGCTTGCCGAGATGCTTCACTCCTTCCGAAAGCGCATGGCGAAGCGCCCAGGTCTCGTGCGGCGGACCGATGAAGGCGTCCGCGAGCGGCGCTTCCTCCATTTCCCAGATGCCCGCAAGCACGGCTTCGAGCACCGCATCGAGCGATTGCTCGCCCTCGCGCGGCACCCAGGTGCGGGAAATCTCGGCCAGGATCACATAGTCCGGTATATTTCCGCCCTGGAAAGGGTTCTTCAGCGACGGCACATGGGCGAAGGCTGCCGCAATCGCGTTCTTCGACATGCCTTCGAAGGCCGAAAGATAGGCTCCAAGCCGTTCTTCCATGGCCTTCAGGAGCGGCAACACCTGCGCTCCGCTGGAAGGCACCAGGTAGGCCGTTGCCGTTTGCTTCGGGATGCGCTCCAGATTGAGCACGCATTCGGTGATGATGCCGAAGGCGCCCGAGGTGCCGATGAAGATCTGTTTCCAATCGACGCCGGTATTGTTCTTGCGCAGCTCGCTGTCGAGATCGAGCACCGTGCCCGCCTCGTCCGCGAGCACCACCTTGAGACCCAGCGTGTTGCGGCGGACGTCGCCATATTTCAGGAAGCGCGAACCGCCCGTATTCGTCGCGACCATGCCGCCGATGCGCGGATCGGCACCGAGATCGATCGGAAAGAAAAGTTCGTGTTCTTCGAGCCGCCGATTGAGGTCCGACAGGCGAACCCCCGCATCGACCCGAACCGCGCGGTTATGGAGGTCGAGTTCGACCTGCCGGGTCAGCCGGTCAAGGCTGAGCACGACTTCGCCGCCGGAATTGTCCGGCGTCGAGCCGGATACGAGTCCGGTATTGCCTGACTGAGGAATGACGGCAATGCCGTTGCGCACGCAATAGCCGACCGCCACGGAAACGTCAGCCGTCGTTGCCGGGCGCAGCACCGCGCCCGCGCGGCCACGATCGTAGCGCGCGCCGGTCTCGTAGGCTTCCATGTCCTCCGGACGCGTGAAGACAGCCCTCTCACCAAGGAACTCCGTCAGCGCGTCGATATGGTCC
>JAPSJG010000226.1 GCA_031178305.1 Sinorhizobium sp. | reverse complement strand
TTTTGGCTCAATTTATGGTTCTTGGCGCCGATCTGTCTTGACGAAACAAGTCAGCTTTTCTAGAACCTACTTTAGAACCGTTCGAAACTTCGGTGCGTGTGTTCCGCCATGTGTCTCGTCTCATAAGGCAAGCGGTGCGGAAAATTCAAGAAAAATGCAGCGGCATCGATTGTGCGGACCGAACGGCTCGTCTTGACGAAGGAAACAATGTCGAAAGCGCGCATTTACATGGACTGGAACGCGACAACACCGCTTCTCGCCGAAGCGCGCGATGCCGTTTTGTCCGCGCTCGACCTGACCGGCAACCCTTCGTCCGTTCACGGCGAGGGGCGGGTAGCCCGCGCGCTTGTCGAAAGCGCCCGGCGAAACGTGGCGGTGCTTTGCGGCGCGGAGCCTGCCTCTGTCATCTTTACGAGCGGCGCCACCGAAGCGGCGAATTTGGCGCTGACGCCGGATTTCCGCATGGGGCGTACGCCGCTCAAGATCGGCAAGCTCTATGTCTCGGCGATCGAGCATCCGGCGGTGCGCGAAGGCGGACGGTTTGCGCGCGAGGACGTCATTGAGGTGCCGGTAACGACGGTGGGCGTCATCGACTGTGTTGCGCTGGAGAGATCGCTTTCAACGCATGATCGGCAGTCCGGCCTGCCTATGGTGGCAGTTATGCTTGCCAATAACGAGACAGGCATTATCCAGCCGGTTGCCGAGGTCGCTGCGATCGCGCGCGCGCATGGCGGCTTGCTGGTGGTCGACGCGGTTCAGGCGGCGGGGCGCGTGCCATTGTCGATCGAGGCACTCGGGGCGGATTTCCTTATCATATCGTCACATAAGATCGGTGGCCCGAAGGGTGCCGGTGCGCTCATTGCACGTGGCGAAGTGATGATGCCTTCGCCGCTTGTCCGCGGCGGCGGCCAGGAAAAGGGCCATCGTTCAGGAACCGAGAATGTCCCGGCGCTTGCTGGCTTTGCGGCGGCGGCTCGCGCGGCCGCTGTCGACATTGAAGGCCGGATGGCCGCCATTGCCGCCCTTCGCGATCGGCTCGAAGCGGAGATGCGCAAAGGTGCGGCGGATGTCGTGATCCATGGCTCGGATGTGCCGCGGATCGCCAATACGACCTTCTTCACGCTTCCCGGGCTGAAGGCGGAGACGGGTCAGATCGCCTTCGATCTCGAAGGCGTGGCGCTCTCGGCAGGTTCCGCATGCTCTTCCGGCAGGCTTGGACAGAGTCATGTGCTGACGGCGATGGGCTATGACCCTCGCCAGGGCGCATTGCGGATTTCGATCGGCGAGCGGACGACGCAAGCGGAGATCGAGCGTTGCGCTCAAGTCTTCACGAAAGTGGCGGCGCGCCGCCCCGCAACCGGTGAAGCGGCGTGACGCGCGTAAGGGTTGGACGAAATTGCGGAAAAGCAATTTTCCGCTTGGCAAATGGGGTGAAAAGCGCCTTTTAGCCATTACATAAACGGTGCAGAGTTTGCATCGAGTTGACAAGCTGCCGGACCTTGGATCCGGCGAGATTGGAGAACGACATGCCTGCCGTGCAGGAAACCATTGATCGGGTCCGCAAGATCGACGTGGACCAGTATAAATACGGCTTCGAGACGAAGATCGAGATGGATAAGGCTCCGAAGGGCCTGTCCGAAGACATTATCCGTCTGATCTCGGCCAAGAAGAACGAGCCGGAATGGATGCTGGAGTGGCGCCTCGAGGCTTATCGCCGCTGGCTGACCATGACGGAGCCAAGCTGGGCGCGCGTCCGCTATCCGAAGATCGACTTCAACGAGATTCACTATTACGCCGCGCCTAAGAGCACGGCCGGGCCGAAGTCGCTCGATGAGGTAGATCCGGAACTGCTCAAGGTCTATGAGAAGCTCGGTATTCCGCTCAAGGAGCAGGAGATCCTCGCCGGCGTCGAGAAAACGAGGATCGCCGTCGATGCGGTGTTCGATTCCGTGTCGGTCGTCACCACCTTCAAGGAGGAATTGAAGAAGGCCGGCGTGATCTTCATGTCGATCTCCGAGGCGATGCGGGAGCATCCCGATCTCGTACGGAAATATCTCGGCACCGTGGTACCGCAGTCGGACAATTTCTATGCGACGCTGAACTCCGCCGTCTTCACCGACGGGTCCTTCGTCTATGTGCCGAAGGGCGTCCGCTGCCCTATGGAGCTGTCGACCTATTTCCGCATCAACGAGCGCAACACCGGCCAGTTCGAGCGGACCCTGATCATCGCCGAGGAGGGGGCTTATGTCTCCTATCTTGAGGGTTGCACGGCGCCGCAGCGTGACGAAAACCAGCTTCATGCCGCGGTCGTCGAACTGATCGCGCTCGACGAAGCCGAGATCAAGTACTCGACGGTTCAGAACTGGTATCCGGGCGACAAGGAAGGCAAGGGCGGCATCTATAACTTCGTCACCAAGCGTGGCGATTGCCGCGGCAAGAATTCCAAGATCTCCTGGACGCAGGTCGAGACCGGCTCGGCGATCACCTGGAAATACCCGTCCTGCATCCTGCGTGGCGACGGTTCGCGCGGCGAATTCTACTCTATCGCCGTTTCCAATGGTCACCAGCAGGTCGATTCCGGCACCAAGATGATCCACCTCGGCAAGAACACGTCGAGCCGCATCATCTCCAAGGGTATTGCCGCCGGTTTCTCGGACAACACCTATCGCGGTCAGGTTTCGGCCCACCGCAAGGCTGAGAATGCCCGCAACTTCACGCAGTGCGACTCGCTCCTGATCGGCGACAAGTGCGGCGCGCATACGGTGCCCTATATCGAGGCGAAGAATTCGACCGCGCAGTTCGAACACGAGGCGACAACGTCGAAGATTTCCGAGGACCAGCTGTTCTACTGCCTGCAGCGGGGCATTCCGGCAGAGGCAGCGATCGCGCTGATCGTCAATGGCTTCGTCAAGGAAGTCATCCAGGAGCTGCCGATGGAATTCGCGGTCGAGGCACAGAAGCTGATCGGCATCTCACTGGAAGGCTCCGTCGGCTGAGGCCTGAACTGATCATTGAACCGGCGCGCATCGCAATTGCGCGCGAAAACCATTCGTTTCCCAAGAGGACGAACAATGCTTGAAATCAAGAACCTGCATGCACGCATAGCCGAAGATGGCACCGAGATCATCCGCGGCCTGGACCTGACCGTGAAGGCCGGCGAGGTTGCCGCCATCATGGGCCCGAACGGCTCGGGCAAGTCGACGCTCTCCTATATCCTCTCGGGTCGCGAAGATTACGAAGTGACCGAGGGTGATATCCTCTATAACGGCGAAAGCATCCTGGAGCTCGACGCGTCCGAGCGTGCGGCCAAGGGCATCTTCCTTGCCTTCCAGTACCCGGTCGAAATTCCGGGTGTCGCCACCATGCAGTTCCTGAAGGTAGCGATGAACGAGCAGCGCAAGTATCGCGGCGAAGACGAGCTGACGACGCCGGAATTCATGCGCCGCGTCAAGGAGGCCGCCGCCAATCTCAAGATCGCGCCGGACATGCTGCGCCGTCCGCTGAATGTCGGCTTCTCCGGTGGTGAGAAGAAGCGCGCGGAAATCCTGCAGATGGCGCTGCTCGAGCCGAAGCTTTGCGTTCTCGACGAAACCGACTCCGGCCTCGACATCGACGCGCTGAGGGTGGTCGCCGACGGCGTCAACGCGCTGCGCTCGCCGGACCGCGCCGTCGTCGTGATCACGCACTATCAGCGCCTGCTCGACTACATCGTCCCGGACACCGTCCATGTCCTCTACAGGGGCCAGGTGGTCAAGTCGGGCGACAAGACGCTGGCGCACGAACTCGAAGCCAATGGCTATGCGGACATTATCGGGGCTGCGGCCTGAAGCCTGTTGAAGGAGTGTTCGAATGAATATGCAACAGGCCATCAAGATGACGGCAGCCGAATCGGCGCTCGTCGACGCCTATACCGCGCAGATCGGCGATCTGCCGGGGGACGGGGCCGTGCTGTCGCTTCGCGATACGCTTGTCCATGAGTTGAGGACGGCTGGCCTGCCGACGCGGCGGGTCGAAGCCTGGCACTATACCGACTTGCGCACGCTGCTGCGCTCGGTGCCCGCGGCTGATTCGACCGCCTTCTCCGAGCGGGTCGATGCGATCGTTCCGGGCTCTTCAGTGCTTTCGGTCCGTAACGGGCAGGCGGAACTGAAGACAATTCCGGAAGGCGTCACCGCGCGTTCCTATTCCGAAAGCCTCATCGACGGGTCGGCGGCCGCCGGCCTCGCCGTGCTCGGCGCGGACGATGCAATTGGCCGGATCAATGGCGGACTGGTGCGGGGCGGCCTGGAGATTGCCGTTGCCGAGGGTGCCGAACTGAAGGCCCCGGTAGAAATCCAGGTGGTGCAGAGCCATGGCCAAGCGCATACGCGCTTCCCTGTCTCCTTCGGTGCCGGCGCCAAGGCCACCGTGATTGAGCGGCATCTCTCGACGAGTGCGGAGCCGAGCTTCGTCTCGTCCGTGAGCGACGTGACGCTGGCGGATGGCGCCGACGTGATCTGGATCATCCTGCAGCAGCAGGGCCCGGCCGATACCCATCTCGGCCAGATCCGTTTCGATCTCGGCAAGGACGCCAAGTTGCATCTCTTCGTGATCAATGCCGGCGGCAAACTGGTGCGCCAGGAGCTTCACGGCAAGGCGAGCGGCGAGGGCGCCGACGTGACGCTGCGCGGTATCAACCTGCTCGGCGGCGACAGCCATACGGACGTGACTTTTACGCTCAGCCACGAGGTGCCGCACTCGACATCGACCGAGATCATCCGCAATGTCGTTTTCGACCGTGCAAAAGGTGTATTTCAGGGCAAGATTCTGGTCGCAAAGGATGCCCAGAAGACCGACGCGAAGATGTCGTGCAACACATTACTCCTGTCCGACGAGGCCGATTTCTCGGCAAAGCCGGAGCTGGAAATCTTCGCGGACGACGTTCAGTGCGGCCACGGTGCAACGGTTGCCGACTTCGATCGCACGCAGCTTTTCTATCTGCTTTCCCGCGGTATTCCCGAAAACAAGGCGCGCGCGATGCTCGTCAACGCCTTCGTCGCCGAGATCGTCGAGGAACTGGAAGACGACGAGGCGCTGGTCGAGGCGCTCGAGGGCGTGATCTCGGCCTGGCTCGAAAAACACGCCTGATTGGACAAAGACATGGAACATGTTGCGCCGATGCCGGCCTATGACGTCGAAAATGTCAGGAAGGATTTCCCGATCCTGTCGAGGACGGTCTATGGCAAGCCGCTGGTCTATCTCGACAACGGCGCATCGGCGCAGAAGCCGCAGGTCGTCATCGACGCGGTCGCCCATGCCTATGCCAACGAATATGCAAATGTCCATCGCGGCCTGCACTTCCTGTCGAATGCCGCGACGGAAGCCTATGAGGGCGCGCGCGAAAAGGTTCGCAGGTTCCTGAACGCGCCTTCGGCCGACAACATCATCTTCACCAAATCCTCGACCGAGGCGATCAATACGGTCGCCCATGGCTACGGCATGCCGAAGATCGGCGAAGGTGACGAGATCGTGCTTTCGATCATGGAGCACCACTCGAACATCGTTCCGTGGCATTTCATCCGTGAAAGGCAGGGCGCGAAGCTCGTCTGGGCGCCGGTCGACGACGAGGGCGCATTCCATATCGAAGACTTCGTCAAATGCCTGACGGAGCGCACCAAGCTCATCGCCATCACGCACATGTCGAATGCACTCGGCACGGTCGTGCCGGTCAAGGAGATTTGCCGCATGGCCCGCGAGCGCGGCATTCCCGTTCTCGTCGACGGCAGCCAGGGCGCGGTGCACATGCCCGTCGACGTCCAGGACATCGATTGCGACTGGTACGTGATGACCGGTCACAAGCTCTACGGTCCCTCCGGCGTCGGCGTGCTCTATGGCAAGATGGAGCGGCTGAAGGAGATGCGGCCGTTCCAGGGCGGTGGCGAGATGATCGAGGAGGTGACAGAGGATTACGTCACCTATAACGATCCGCCGCACCGCTTCGAGGCCGGCACACCGCCGATCGTTCAGGCGATCGGGCTCGGCTATGCACTGGATTATATGGAAAAGCTCGGCCGCGACGCGATCCGTGCACATGAGGCGGACCTCACCGCCTATGCCCGCGAGCGCCTGTCGTCGATCAACTCGCTGCGGGTCTTCGGCGATGCGCCCGGCAAGGGCAGCATCTTCTCCTTCGAGATCGCCGGCATTCACTCGCATGACGTGTCGATGGTGATCGATCGCGCCGGCGTCGCCGTCCGGGCCGGCACCCATTGCGCGCAGCCGCTCTTGAAACGCTTCGGCGTCACCTCCACATGCCGTGCGTCCTTCGGGCTCTACAATACCAGGGCCGAGGTCGACGCACTGGCGGACGCGTTGGAACATGCGCGCAAGTTTTTCGCATAAGGAGGCCGGTATGAGTCTCGATGAAACGCAAGAGAAGATCGATGTCCGCGAAGGGATCGTG
>JAPSJG010000225.1 GCA_031178305.1 Sinorhizobium sp. | reverse complement strand
TGTCCAAGGCACGCATGTGCTGAGCTTTCGCGTGACCTCTGCGGATGGGCATCCGGTCGGCGGGTCAATCGTGTTCTCGATCGGCGCGGCAACCGACGTGCCGCGGCCTGTCCGAAACCACATCGACTGGGCCGTGCGCGCCGGCGTCCTTGCCTCGAAAGTGGCGCTTTATCTCGGCCTGTTCGTCGGCGTCGGCGGTGCATTCGCGTCGCGCTGGCTGCTTGGGGGCTCTCGAACCGGGCGCGGTGCCGTCGCGGCGGCGCTCGGCGTCGGCCTGCTCGGCATATTTCTTTCCGTCGGCTTCCAGGGGCTCGATGCGCTTGGCGAGCGCCTTACACGCATCAACGAGCCCGCCGTATGGTCCACCGCGATGGCGACCAGCCTCGGCCGCACCGCCGCCATTACCATCATAGGCATCGCCGTGGCGGTGGCGGCTCTTTTCGGCCGGGGGCAGACCTCGCGTATTTCATCGCTCGCCGCCCTCCTCTGCGTAGGCGCGGCACTGTCTCTGAGCGGCCATGCCGCCACCGCCGAGCCGCAATGGCTCATGCGACCCGCGGTTTTCCTTCATGCCGTCGCGATCGCCTACTGGGTGGGAGCGCTGGTCCCTCTAGCCCTCGCGCTGAAGCGCGGCGATACGGCGGCCGCCGCCGCGCTCGGCCGCTTCTCCACGACCATCCCCTATGTCATGCTCGCTCTCGTTACCGCCGGCGTCGTCATGGCCATCGTTCAGGTGCGCGAGCCCGGCGCGCTCGTCGAAACGGCCTATGGCAAAGTGCTCCTCGTCAAGTTGCTTCTCGTCGCCGGGCTGTTCCTGCTCGCCGCCGTCAACCGCTGGCGCCTGACCTTGCCTGCCTCGGCCGGGGACGCCCCAGCCACCTACCGGCTGATCCGGTCGATCGCAGCCGAAACCGTGATCGTGCTCCTGATCTTCACGGTCGCGGATTCCTGGCGCTTCACACCACCGCCGCGCACGCTCGCGGCCGCTAAGGCCCGACCCGCGACCGAGCATATCCACACCGACCGGGCGATGGCCCTCATAGAGGTCATGCCCGGGCGCGCCGGCCCGGTCGACGTTTCGATCAACATTCTCACCGGCGAATATGAAGCGCTCGATGCCAAGGAGGTGACGCTTATCTTTTCGAAGCCGGATTCCGGGATCGAGCCGTTCAGGCGTGCGGCGGTCAGGGGTGACGAAACGAACTGGCGGATCGACCATACGATCCTCCCGCTGCCGGGCACCTGGCATGTCCACGTCGAGATCCTGATCAGCGATTTCGAGAAGGTTCGTCTGGACGGACAGATCGGCATTGAGCCATGAGGGACTGGCTGCGCCCCAAATTCCGTCATGGTCACGCGGTCAAGTTGTACTAAGATTGCCGCCTGGGGCGGCGAATCACGATCTGCCGGCACCACCCGAACATTCTGAATGCGGAGATTCGCTCATGCCGTCGACGACCGCCCTCTTTCCCATTTCGCGCCGCGCGCTCATCGGCGGACTGGCCGCCTCCTCGGCGCTCGCCGTGCTCCATCCTTTCTCCGCCCGCGCGGCCGCGAACCAGGCGCATCTGCGGATCATGGAAACGACCGACTTGCACGTCCATGTCTTCCCCTATGACTATTACGCCGACAAGCCGAATGACACGATGGGGCTCGCCCGCACCGCCTCGATCATCGACGCGATCCGGGCTGAGGCGACGAATTCCATCCTCGTCGACAATGGCGATTTCCTGCAGGGCAATCCGATGGGCGACTACATCGCCTATAAGCGCGGCATGAAGGAAGGCGACATGCATCCGGTCATCGCGGCGATGAACGTGCTCGGCTATGACTGCGGCACGCTTGGCAATCACGAATTCAATTACGGCCTGGACTTCATGTTCAACGTGCTGAACGGCGCGAATTTCCCGCTCGTCTGCGCCAACCTGACGAAAGGCACGCTTGCCGCGAATCCCCGCGAGGATGCGCTCTTCCTCAAGCCCTATGTCATTCTCGACCGCAAGATCAAGGACGGCAGCGGTCAGGAGCACCCGATCCGCATCGGCCTGATCGGCTTCGTGCCGCCGCAGATCATGACCTGGGATGCGAAGAACCTCGAAGGCAAGGCGAATGCCCGCGACATCGTCAACGCGGCCGAGGCCTGGGTACCGCAGATGCGGGAGGAAGGCGCGGAAATCGTCATCGCGCTCTCCCATTCCGGCATCGGCCAAGAGGCCTATGCCGAGAACCTTGAGAACGCCTCCGTTCCACTTGCGGCAATCGGCGGCATCGACGCGATCGTCACCGGCCACAGCCATCTCGACTTCCCCGGCCCGAAATTCGACGGCGTCGCCGGCGTCGACAATGCCAAGGGGCTGATCTCCGGCAAGCCGGGCGTGATGGGCGGCTTCTGGGGCTCGCATCTCGGCCTGATCGACCTGCTCCTCGAACGAGACGGCGGTCAATGGCGGGTGGTCGGCTCGACCAGCGAGGCGCGCCCGATCTTCCGGCGGGAAGAGAAGAAGGTGATCGCGGAGGTCGGCGACAAGCCGGAGGTTCTGGCGGCCGCCACGAAGGATCACGAGGCGACGCTCGCCTACGTCCGCACCCCCGTCGGCAAGACCTCAGCGCCGCTCTACTCCTACTTTGCCCTCGTTGCCGACGACCCCTCGGTACAGATCGTCAGCCAGGCGCAGACCTGGTACATTCGCGAGATGCTCAAGGACACCGAGCACAAGGATCTGCCGGTGCTTTCCGCCGCAGCCCCCTTCAAGGCCGGCGGCCGCGGCGGCGCCGATTATTACACCGACGTCCCGGCGGGTGACATCGCGATCAAGAACGTCGCCGATCTCTATCTCTACCCCAACACCGTGCAGGCCGTCGCCATCACCGGCGAGCAGGTGCGCAACTGGCTCGAAATGTCCGCGGGCATCTTCAACCAGATCACACCCGGCGCCACGGACGCAAGCCTGATCAACGGCGACTTCCCGTCCTACAATTTCGACGTGATCGACGGCGTCACCTATGAGATCGACCTTTCGCGGCCGGCGAGGTTCGACAAGGACGGCAATCTGGCGAATCCGGAAGCCGAACGCATCCGAGATCTGAAGTTCGCTGGCAAGCCGATCGATCCCGCGCAGAAATTCGTGGTTGCGACCAACAACTATCGCGCCGGCGGCGGCGGCCATTTCCCGGAGATCGCGGCCGACAAGGTCGTCTTCGTGGCGCCTGACACAAACCGTGACGTGATCGTGCGCTACATCATCGAGCAGGGCACGATCAATCCGTCGGCTGACGCCAATTGGAAATTCACGCCGATGGAGAACACCAGCGTCGTCTTCGACAGCAGCCCCAATGCACGGCAGTTCCTTGCCGAGATCAAGGCGGTCGCCCTCGAGGATGCCGGCGACGGCCCCGACGGTTTTGCCCGCTTCCGCATCCGCCTCTGAATGCGCCTCAACACCGGGCGTCGATCAGGATCGGCGCCTGGCGCAAATGCTCTGAAATCCGGCTATAGGAAGGCAATGTGCTATCGCGACCACATGCCGCGGATCACGTCACACGGAACGCGTCGGCACATCGTCAGCGAAGAGAGACGAACGCTGCTCGTCGACGATCTGCCTCCCCTTCCGGAGGGCCGAGTCGATGGCATCCTGCTCGGACGAGAAGAGATCGGCGCGAATGAAATTGCGCACCTTGGTCGCGCCGTCCGGCATCGTCTTTTCGATGCTGCCGGCGAGCCGGTACTGCGATCCCTCGCGCATCGGCGTCGCGCGGATCAGGCAGTCCGCATAGGTCTCCGCCTTTCCGGCCGCAGGCTGGGCCTCTTTTTCGGAGCCGCTCGAGAAGCCGAAGAGTTTCGAGAAAAACGATGCCATGGCTTATGGTTAGCCGCCACGGCCGACGCTGTCAAAGCCTAATACCAACGGCGGTAGATTCTACCAATCTGACCGGAGTTGTTGCGTGTCGTGGCAAGGCGCGTCGCGCGCCGTGAGCCGTAGCATAAGCGTGCGCAACGCAGCCACGGCGCGCACAAACCCCGCCCTTCAGGTGGGACAGGGCGATCCGCTGGACGTCGTTGCGCTGGCCGTAGCATCGCCCTGCACAGCGCGCCTCCAGCGGAGCGTCCTGTCCCATCAGATCGGTCAGAATCTACCGCCGTTGGTATAGTTTGCCGTGACCGCGTAGCCGCTTGCGACTCAGATGATGAGGTTGGCGAGAACCTCGTTTTCCGTGATGTCCTGGTATTTCAGTCCGGCGGCATCGAAGCGCTGCTTCAGGACCGGAAAGTTCTCGGCGTGCTTCGTTTCAATGCCGATCAGCACCGAACCGAAGTTGCGTGCCGACTTCTTCAGGTACTCGAAGCGGGCGATATCATCTTCGTCGCCGAGCAGATTGAGGAAGTCGCGCAAGGCGCCCGGCCGCTGCGCCATGCGCAGGATAAAGTACTTCTTAAGTCCGGCATGCCGCATCGCCCGCTCCTTGACATCGGGCAGACGCTCAAAATCGAAGTTGCCGCCGGAGACGACGGCGACCACGGTCCTGCCTTCGAGCCCTTCGCGACCCAGTGCTTCCAGCGCCGTGATCGAAAGCGCGCCCGCCGGCTCGAGCACCACGCCTTCGACATTCAGCATCTCGGTGATCGTGAGGCAGATGGCATTTTCGGGCAGGAGCATTACCTGCTCCGGCGAATAGGCACTGAGCGCCGCGAAATTGAGATCGCCAAACCGCGCGACGGCCGCGCCATCGACGAAATTGTCCACCTGATCGAGCGTGACAACGCTGCCCGCCTCGAGGCTGCGCCTGAGGCTTGGCGCGCCCGCCGGTTCACAGAACAGAAAGCGATCGGAAGAAAGGCTGGCCCCGAAATATCCGGTTACGCCTGCAGCGAGCCCGCCGCCGCCGACGGGCAGGATGACGAGGTCGGCCATTACCCCATCGGGCAGTTGCTCGGCAATCTCCGCCGCCACCGTCGCCTGCCCTTCGATGATGTCGGCGTGGTCGAAAGGCGGCACCATGATCCCCTCGATCGCTTCGACATGATCGCGCGCCGCCTGATAGCAGTGGTCGAAGATATCGCCGACGAGGCGGATGGTTATGAATTCGCCGCCGAACATGCGGGTCTTGTCGATCTTCTGCTGCGGCGTGGTCACCGGCATGAAGACGACCCCCGGAACGCCGAAGTGGCGGCAGACGAAAGCGAAGCCCTGGGCATGATTTCCTGCTGAAGCGCAGACGAATGTCTTGCCCGCGGCACCCGCGGCGAGCGCCTTGCGGAAGAAGTTGAAGGCGCCGCGAATCTTGTATGAGCGCACCGGCGAAAGGTCCTCGCGCTTCAGAAACACGGAGGCGCCGTAGCGCGCACTCAAGTGCTCGTTGAGCTGCAGCGGCGTTGCCGGAAAAATCTCGCGCATCGCCGCTGCCGCCTGTTCAACATCCTGCCTCATCTCGTGACATCATCCGTTCATTGCCGATGGATGTGGCTATCGCACATTGTCATGCCTGAGGCCATCGATTTGGAACGCACGGACTACAGCGCCGTGCGTCTTTTCAGACGCACAAAGGTCGCTGCAGCACTTTGAATTGCTGCATGTTTTTATCCTTGAATCGGCTCCGATTTAAGGGAAACATGCAGTACCGCCGTCGGCATCGGCCTCCTCGCCTCGAGACGCGTGGAGCTCGAACAGGGCTCGCTCATTTTGATTATCTTGACTTGCAACCGCAAATCCCCAAGTCTTTCAATTATATCGGGTCTGGGGAACGCGATGCGAAGACACCTGCCCTTTCTCGCGGCCGCCATCGTGGCGAGCGTGATTACGTCCGGCTCTCGCGTCGAGGCGGGACCGCTAGCCGATGCGGCGGCCAAAGCCGAGCAGCAGGCAAGCTCCGGCGACGCGGCTGCCGCCCGCGAAACGCTGCGCCAGGCCGTCGGCGAATTTTCAAAGACCCTGCCCTTCACGATCGGCAAGGCCGTGTTCGTGACCGCCACACCGGCGGGCTACGGGATGTACGAGCAGAAAGAGGGCTCGGCCTTCAAGCCCCGCGAGAAGCTCGTCTCCTATGTCGAACCCGTCGGGCTCACCTGGAAGGAGGCCGGTGCCGAAGGCAAGCTCGAGACGCGCTTCACCGTCGATCTCGACGTGATGAGCCCGGAAGGCGAAGTCCTCGCCAGCCGCAACGCCTTCGGCGACTTCACCTTCACCGGCTATCACAGAAACCAGGAAATCTATGCAACGCTCACCGTCGACGTCGGCGGCGCCCCGGAAGGCGATTATGTCCTGCGCTTCCGCTTCAACGACATCCATAGCGGCCGGAGCGCGACCGTCGACCAGCCCTTCAAGATCGCGGCGGAGTAGCATGCGGGCCGCTCTCGGGCTGTTGCACAAAACATTTCTTGACTGAATCGTCCAAGTGCCTGATTTAAGCCGCACGCGGACGTGGCGAAACTGGTAGACGCAAGGGACTTAAAATCC
>JAPSJG010000224.1 GCA_031178305.1 Sinorhizobium sp. | reverse complement strand
GGCGGTTGCCCGCATCCGGACTGCTGTCGAGGCCCTCGGACGGGCGCTCAACCAGCTCGCCGACGGCAATCTCGCTGTCGTCATTCGTGAACCTTTTGAAGAGGATCTCGATACGCTCCGCCGCGATTTCAACAATGCGGTCGAGCGGCTCAGCCAGGCGCTTTCCATGGTGAAGGAGAATACCGTTTCGATCGAAGCCAATGGCCGGCAGATGCGCAGCGCCGCCGACGATCTTGCGCGGCGGACGGAAAGACAGGCAGCGTCTCTGGAGCAGACTTCGGCGGCGCTCGAGGAAATTACAGCCACTGTGAAGACGGCGACCCAGCGTGCCGAGGAGGCAAGCCAGATGGTCGACGAGACGCGCGTGAACGCGGAGGAATCCGGCCGCATCGTCGGCAAGGCAATCGCCGCCATGGCGCGCATAGAGGGTGCTTCGAGCGAGATCGGCAAGATCATCAATGTCATCGACGAGATTGCCTTTCAGACCAATCTATTGGCGCTCAACGCCGGCGTCGAAGCGGCGCGGGCCGGTGAGGCCGGCAAAGGCTTTGCCGTTGTCGCCCAGGAGGTGCGCGAACTTGCCCAACGGGCGGCCGGCGCCGCAAAGGATATCAAGGCGCTGGTGACCCGTTCCGGCGACGAAGTGGAAACCGGCGTGAAGCTGGTTCAGGCCACGGGTGACGCGCTTGGTAGGATCGGCGTCAATGTCGCGCGCATCAACGAACACATGAATTCGATCGTCGTGGCGGCGCGCGAGCAGTCGACGGGGCTCAATGAGATCAACGCGGCGGTTGGCCAGCTCGATCAGATGACGCAGCAGAACGCCGCCATGGTCGAAGAGACCAATGCCGCGAGCCACACGCTTGCGCAGGATACCGAGAAGCTCAGCGGACTCGTGAGTCAGTTCCGCAACGGCGAGGTGCGGGAAGGTATTATGCGGGCGGCCGCTTCGGCGCCGTCGGTCTCCCACGCAGACGTAGCGCGAGCAGAGACACGCGCCCGCCCAGTCGCGCGACCAGCCGCAAAGCCGGTGACACTACAGAAGCCCGCGCCCGTGCAGGCATCCACCCGTCCAGCTCCATCCCCCGCCAAGGCCCTCATGGGCAAATTGGCGGGCGCATTCGGCAACACATCGGCCTCCGTGCCCTCCGTCGCGGCGTCCAGTGAAATTTGGGAAGAATTCTGATCATGAGCAACGCAATCAAGCAGTCCGGCGCCTATCTCGAAATCGTCTCCTTCCACCTGGGAGACCAGGAATTCTGCATCGACATCATGGCGATCCGCGAAATTCGCGGCTGGGCACCGGTGACGCCTATGCCGCACACACCACCCTATGTGCTCGGTCTCATCAACCTGCGCGGTGCGGTGATCCCGGTTATCGACATGGCCTGCCGCCTCGGCATGAAGATGACTGAGCCGTCGGAGCGTTCGGCGATCATCGTCACCGACATCAACGGCAAGCTCGTCGGCCTTCTCGTCGAACAGGTATCGGACATGATGACGATCCGCGGCGAGGACCTGCAGCCGGCGCCGGAAATCATTCCGGAGGCACAGCGCGCCTTCTGCCGCGGCATTGTTGCGCTGGAGAAGTCGATGGTTTGCTTCCTCAATCTCGATACCGTCATCGCCGACGAACTGGCGCAGGCCGCATAAGCTCTCGATGCGGCGCTGCCGCTTGAATAGCGGCGCACGAGGGGCGCGAACTCAGTCGCGACCGCCCTCGTCGCCGCGCTCGCTCTCCGCAAGCGGCTTGCGTCATCCGCATCACGATTGCGCGAGGCAATGCCGCCAAACGTCAACCTGCAAGGAACGGTCGCAATGAAAACGGCGTTTATCCTGTCGAACGAAGATAGGAGTAATGCCATGCGAGCTATCTTGAAAACATCGTTTGCAGCGTTTGCGCTCTCATCCGCCCTTGCCGGAGTGGCGCTCGCCGACAGCTACTATCCGGGCATCGATCCGCATCACCCTCCGGGGACGCAGAACAGAGGGACCATGGTGGTGCCAGTCGCGCCTAGCCCCTACGTTGTCGATCGGATGCGAACGAGAAGTGTGTACGTCGATCCTACGCCGACCGGCAGTGTTTACGTGGATCCCATGCCGTCCGGCAGTGTCTACGTGGATCCCATGCCGACTGGCAGTGTCTACGTTGACCCCATGCCGACTGGCAGTATCTATGCCGTCCCGGCGCCGAGGCGCATCTATCTCACACCCTCCGAGTTCCGCGAGCGGCAGCGGAACGAGTATCATAGTGGCGGTGAAGGCGACTATTACCAGGGCATTGTCCCACCGGCACCGGTCCCCTGATTGGATCGAGGCCGATGTATTGATCCCGGGAGGGGACCGCGTGACCAGCGTGGTCCCCTGAACTCCGCGATGATCGCAAGTTGCATTCAAATGGCAGCGCAACCGCGGAGCCCGTCAAGTTAAAACTGGCGCGATATGGATCACGGTTGCAGGAGCAATCGTGAGACGTCGTGACGATCAATCGCCAGCGAAGCTGTTATCTTGGTAACCGCAGCAGGCGTTGGGAGGGCGTATGCTGTCCATCGTGGCATCCGTCGGAGGCCGGATGCGAATAGCCACAGGAGTTGACGCTATGAAAGTTTTCCTTAAGACGTCATTCGCCGCTTTTGTCCTCTCATCCGCACTTGCCGGAGTAGCGGCGCCGGCCCTCGCGGACAGCTATTATCCAGGCATCGATCCGCATAATCCTCCGGGCTCGCAGAGGCAAGGACAGCAGATGCTGTTCCCCCGGATGACTCCACCCTCGAACGTGGACGTCATGCCCACCGGCAGCATTGATGACCGCCGTGTAGTCCCGGCGGGCAGCCCATATCAGGAAAGATACAATGGCGGCGAGGGCGAGTATTATCGCGGCATCGTTCCGCCGACACCCTGAGGCCATGAGAGCGGGATTCAAAGTACTCTAGCTGGCCGAGGTTCACGCTTGGGCGGGGCGAGTTTCGCCCCGTTCCCATATTGGCTAACGGCGGTCATTCGGGCCGCCCGTTTTCCCAAGTCACCGGCTGGCCGAAGAGGGGAACCGTCGAAATCGACATCTTTGCGGAGCCGTCCGTCACCTGGCGCGAATGCGCCAGATAGATGAGCGTGTCGTTGGCCTCGTCGTAGATGCGCGTCACCAGCAGGTCCTTCCAGATCAGCGACAATCCGGAGCGAAAGACCTCTTCTCCCTCCTTCGAGAGATCGATGTCGCCGATCGTGATCGGTCCCGTCTGCCGGCAGGCGATCGAATTGTTCGACGGATCCTCGAACCAATTGCCTTTCTTCAGCCGATCGATGACGCTGCGGTCGAAATAGGTGACGTGGCAGGTCACTCCACCGATCTTCGGATCTCGGACAGCATCTATCTTGATGTCGTTGCCAATCCAATCGACGCCGACCTGGCCGACCGTTTCGGCGCGAGCGGGCAGGATAGCCGCAGCCGCTAGGGCAAGGGCGGCCAAAAGCGATACGCGGATGTTGTTGGACATGGGTAAGCCTCCAGTGGCGAGCACCGTCCAGATAGGTGGCCGCGGCGGCGATACCAAGAGATCGGCTTATTGCCGCGAGGATGCGACGAGCGACTTCAAAGCGCCGTGCGTCCTTCAGGACGAACGAAGGACGCTGTAAGTCTTTGAACACGCATCGTCGTTCCGAAAAATCGGTTTCGATTTTTGGGCCGATGCGGCGCACCAGCTCTTCATGCGGTGTGGCGCATTTCCTGGCCGGATACGTCTGCCTGCCGCAACTGGGCGGCGGCGGCCGCGAGCGCCCGAGCGCTGGCGTCGATCCGGCGCTGTCTCGCGAGCGAGCAGCGGTCGCGGCCGTCGGCTTTGGACTCGTAAAGTGCCATGTCCGCACGGATCATCACGTCCATGATCGTATCGTCCGGTTCGGCAGCGGCGATGCCGATGCTCACAGTCAGGCGAATGCGTTGGTGCGCCCGTCCGGCAGGCGCCTCCCGTACGACACGACAGATCGCCTCAGCGAGCGCGGCCGCTTGTTCCTCCGTATGCTCCGGAAGGACGATACCGAATTCCTCGCCGCCGATCCGGCCGAAGGCGCCCCGTCCATCGAGAAAAGACGCGACGGTTCCGGCGAAATGCGCAAGCGCCATGTCGCCGCAGGCGTGACCGTAATGGTCGTTGATCTGCTTGAAATAGTCGAGATCCAAGAGGAGGAAGGCTGCCGGCCGATCTTTAGAGAGACAGCGCGAGAAAATTCGCTCGCCCTCTTTGATCAGAGCTCCACGTGACAGCACACCCGTCAGCTCGTCGCGCGCGAGTGCCGTGCTGAGATCAGCGATGATGCGGTTCTGGAGCGTGAGGACGACGGCGAGGAAGAGCGAGGGCAGGGCGATCGTCTGCATGATTGCGAGGGAGAATTCAAAGGCGATGCCTGGCGAAGCCCCGGATGGAATTCCCGACAACGGCCCGAGGGCGTGGCTGAAGCCGGCAAAGGCGATTGTCAGTGCTCCCAAGGCGGCAAGTCGGACCGCGGGCATGCTTGCCGCCTTGCGGTCGAGCGCCGGAAGGCCGACGACGAGGAGGAGAACGGCGCCAATCCCGGCGAAGACGATGATGCGGGTCCCGAAGTGGCCGTGACTGCCGATTGCGGTGACGAGGCCGGCGCTGCCGCCGGCAAGCGTGAGCGCCATCGATAAGGCCGGAGGCGCCGGCAGGGCGAGGAAGCGCCGGAAGGCGAGGAAGATGAATACGAAAGCCGTGGCCAGCGCGATACAGCCGAGAATGGCGGCAAGCGGCATCCGCAGCGCCGTGCCCAAGGCCACGAGGCCGATCCCTGCTGCTGACAGGGCGCAAGCGGCCGAGAATTCGCGTGCGCCGGCGGTGCGTCCGAAACACATGAGGACCGGCAGCGTCGCCAGCAGCGCAACGACGGATACGGCGGGAAGAAAGCTCATCTCGTAACGACCTATCGTGCTGAAATAAATGTCGGCCTGCAGGTCAGGCCAATATTTGCTGTCGATTCGTACCTGCCGCGTCTTAACGAAGATCGGCAAAATTCGCTGCAATTTTAGCGGTTGGCCCGTATGACAGTGTATGCATGAGACAGGCGAGGCGGGCTGCCCCGCTGCAAGGATGTGATGATCGGCCCGCCGCTCCCTGATGGACCGCGCCTATTCGAGCGGTTATGCTGGTGCCCCCGCAACGGTGCCTCCGGTGGGTTCGACAATGAGCGAAAACGTCTCCATCCGTCCCGTCGTCAGGAGCGACTACGATCAGTGGCTGGTGCTTTGGGACCGCTACAACGCCTTTTACGGGCGCGCGGGTGAAAAGGCGCTCGCCACCGACATTACCCTTATGACTTGGGCGCGGTTCTTCGACGCCTATGAGCCGATGTATGCGCTCGTTGCCGAAAACCGCGGCCGGCTGGTCGGGCTTACGCACTACATCTTTCACCACAGCACCACGGCGATCCAACCGAATTGCTATCTCCAGGACATCTTCACCAGCGAAGCAGTGCGCGGCAGAGGGGTCGGTCAAGCCCTGATCAACGGTGTCTTCGACGCTGCAAGGCGCGCCGGCACATCACGCGTCTACTGGCTGACGCATGAGTCGAACTTAAACGCCATGCAGCTTTACGACAAGCTGGCCGAAAAATCGGGATTCGTGATGTATCGGATGGTGATTTGAGGGCGGGCAGCCCACGCTTCGCGGTCTCGGTTTTTGCGCCGAAGCCGGCAAATTCAGCCCTCTTCCTGTGACAGGCACAGGAATAAGGGTCGCATAGGGGATCACACCCTTTCCACAAACCCCTCCAGGACACGCTTCTGCCCCGCCCGGTCGAAGTCGATCGTCAGCTTGTTGCCTTCGATGGCGGCGATGTTGCCGTTGCCGAATTTCAGGTGGAAGACGCGGTCGCCCACCTTGAAGCGGGAGGGCTCGGTCGTCGTCGATTTGGCGACGAGTTCGCCCTCGATGGTGCGGGTTCGCGGGCCGGATTCGCCATAGCCGATGCGCTCCACGGCGTGGCCGGAGCGGGTCCCCCAATTATCTCGGGTGGCATCCGAGCGGTGCTGCTGGGCACGCTTCCAGCCGGGGGTCTGGTAGCTGTTCTCGAAGGGATCGGCCTTGTCGAAGCGCGACTGGCCGTAGCCGCCGCGATTGTAGCCGCCATAGGAGACCTCCTGCTCGACCACTTCCACATGGTCGAGCGGCAGTTCGTCGAGGAAGCGCGAGGGCATGGTCGATTGCCAGAGGCCATGGATGCGGCGGTTGGAGACGAACCAGATATGGCAATGGCGCTTGGCGCGGGTGATGCCGACATAGGCGAGGCGACGCTCTTCCTCGAGTCCGGCGCGGCCGCCTTCGTCGAGTGACCGCTGATGGGGAAAGAGGCCCTCCTCCCAGCCCGGCAGGAAGACCGTGTCGAACTCCAGGCCCTTGGCCGAATGCAGCGTCATGATCGAGACGGCGTCCATGTTCTCGTTCTGCTCGGCGTCCAT
>JAPSJG010000223.1 GCA_031178305.1 Sinorhizobium sp. | reverse complement strand
CTGCTTGAACATGGCAAACCTCTTCGTTCACCTCCCGAGCCGAAGATAGTTTAGCCATTGCTGCTTCACCAGCGCGAGGATCAAGCATCAGTCATGCAGCCGGCGCATGGCATGCCGATTTCCCGCTACTCGACAGTCAGGCATCTGTTTTGCGAGGATCACTCGAACAGACGCTTCACCATGGAAATGCTCGGCAGTTCCTTGAGCTGTGTCATCAGGTGGTTGAGCTGGCGCAGATCCCAGACTTCCAGGTCGAATTGCATTTCGCTGAAGTCGGCCGCCACGCGCCCCATGGAGAGGGAGCGGATGTTCACGTCGGTCGTCGCGATCGCCTGGGCGATTTCCGCAAGCGTGCCGGGCTCGTTCAGCGCGCTGACCGCAATCCTCGCAATGAAGCGGCTGTTGTTCGCCTCGTCCAGATCCCAGCGCACGTCGATCCAGCGCTCCGGCTCCTCGTCGAACTTCTGCAGGATCGGCGACTGGATCGGGTAGATGGTGATGCCCTTTTCCTTGTCCATGATACCGACGATGCGGTCGCCAGGAACGGCCCCCGCGGGACTGAAATGAACCTCGGCATTGCCGGAAAGGCCGCGGATCGGCAAAGCCTCCGGCCCCTCGCCCTTCTGTCCGGCAACCGCCTCCTTCGAGTGGCCGGGCAGCTTGAAGACCATGCCGGCAGCGCTGCGCATGTTGAACCAGCCGTCGTCGGCGCTGGGCTTGACGGTGACGCGCTCGTCCTGGTGGTCGGGGAAGACCGCGCGCAGGACGTCGAGCGAGGAGAGTTCGCCGCGACCGACGGCCGCGATCGCATCTTCAATTTCCTTTTGCCCGAGCCGATGCAGGGCCGGCTTCAGCGCCTCGCGCGAAAAGGTCTTGCCGGCCCGCTCGAAAGTGCGCTCGAGTATGCGGTAGCCGAGGCCGGCATATTGCTTGCGCACCGCGGCGCGCGTCGCGCGTCGGATCGCCGCACGCGCCTTGCCGGTGACGACGATTTCCTCCCAAGCCGGCGGCGGCACCTGTATGCCGGAGCGGATGATCTCCACCTCGTCGCCATTGTTGAGCCGGGTCACCAGCGGCATGATGCGGCCGTTGATCTTGGCGCCGACGCAGGTATCGCCGATATTGGTGTGGACCGCATAGGCAAAATCGATCGGCGTCGCGCCACGCGGCAGCGCGATCAACTGCCCCTTGGGCGTGAAGCAGAATACCTGGTCCTGGAAAAGCTCGAGCTTGGTGTGCTCGAGGAACTCTTCCGGGTTGTCGCCTTCGGCAAGCGACTCGATCGTCCGACGCAGCCACGCATAGGCGTTCGACGTGGGCGAGCGGGTCGCATCCCCCGAGACGCTGTCGCGGTCCTTGTAGAGCGCATGTGCCGCGATGCCGTATTCCGCGATCTCGTGCATGCGCTTGGTGCGGATCTGCAGTTCGATGCGCTGGCGGGACGGGCCAATGATCGTGGTGTGGAGCGACTGGTAATCGTTCTGCTTTGGCGTCGAGATGTAATCCTTGAAGCGACCGGGCACCACGCGCCAGCGGGTATGCACGATGCCGAGCGCCCGATAGCAGGAGGGGATGTCGTCAACGATGATGCGGAAGCCCCAGACGTCCGACAATTGCTCGAAGGAGAGCGATTTCGACTGCATCTTGCGGAACACCGAATAAGGTTTCTTCTGACGCCCCTTGACGTGCGCATTCTTCAGGCCCTCGGCCTCGAGCAGATCGCTCAACTCCTCTTCGATCTTCTTGATCAGCCCCTCGTTGCGCTGCGAGAGCTCCTGCAGCCGCCTGGTGACCGTCTCATAGGCCTCGGGGTTGATGTGTCGGAAGGCGAGGTTCTCGAGTTCCTCGCGCATGTCCTGCATGCCCATGCGCCCGGCGAGCGGCGCATAGATGTCCATCGTCTCCTCGGAGATGCGGGCGCGCTTTTCCGCCGACATGTGATCGAGCGTGCGCATGTTGTGCAGGCGGTCTGCAAGCTTGACCAGGAGAACGCGGACGTCGTCGGAGATCGCCAGCAGGAGCTTGCGAAGATTTTCCGCCTGCTTCGCTTTCTTGGTAACGAGATCGAGCTTCTTGATCTTGGTCAGTCCCTCGACAAGGGCACCGATGTCTTCGCCGAAGAGTTCGTCGATTTCCTGCCGCGTGGCCGTCGTATCCTCGATCGTGTCATGCAACAGCGCCACGGCAATCGTGGACTCGTCCAGGTGCATTTCCGTGAGGATCGCCGCTACCTCCAGGGGATGTGAGATGTAAGGATCGCCGCTTGCCCGCTTCTGCTGGCCATGCTTCTGCATCGCATAGACATAGGCCTTGTTGAGCAAGGCCTCATTGACGTCGGGCTTGTATTTCTGCACGTGCTCAACGAGCTCGTATTGGCGCATCATCCGCTGGCGGCTCCATGGCAATCACACAAACAAAAAAGTGCGCCAATCGTGGGAGTGGCGCACTGCTTCGAAAACACGTTGGAACTGCTGTGTCCGAACGGATCTCAGTAGTCGTCGCTCTTTTCGGGGGGCACCAGGCCCTCGATGCCGGCCAGCAGCTCCTCTTCGGACATGCGGTCGAAGGTCAACGCCTCCGGCTGGTCTTCCTCTTCCGCAGCTTCCGCGAAAGCAGCGGCATCCGTCTGGGCGAGCGCAGCCGCATCGGGTTCGGGCTCGTCCACCTCCACATGCTTCTGCAGAGAGTGGATCAGATCTTCCTTCAGGTCGCCGGGAGAAAGCGCCTCATCGGCAATCTCGCGCAATGCGACGACCGGGTTCTTGTCATTGTCCCGATCGACCGTAATCGGAGCGCCCTGCGAGATCAGACGCGCGCGGTGGCTGGCGAGCAGGACGAGTTCGAAACGGTTTTCGACCTTATCGATGCAATCTTCGACGGTGACGCGGGCCATGGCCTTGTCCTTTGCGACTGGAAGCGCGGCGGTTTCGCCGCTGCGCGATTAACGACGTGAAACCGGATTGGCCGCAGCATGACGGTTCCATCGGCTCCGATTTCTGGAATTAGCGCCCGGATACAATCAAAACCGCATAAGTTCAAGTTTTTCCTGCATCCGGCGCTCACATCATTCCCCGCCGCATGATAGAATACCGCATTTGAGGCATACAGCGGAGCGCCACAGATACTGATTGTATTTCAGCGAAAGCGAGGCAAGAATTCCACCAGCAATCGCAAATTGAAGTGTGGATGATCTGCAGCAACCGCTAAAATTTGCTATAGGCAGCGTACGCCACTTGGATTAATGCAATCGCCTAACTTACATTATTTGCATTATCAGCAATTATTAATGTAGTGCACCTATTTTCTGCGCAGCCTGCCGCAGGGGCGGTCCGGTATAAGTGCAGGGCATGAAAAGGAAATTACGATGTTCGATCCTCGGGAGAAAATCGCTCTGTTCATCGACGGCGCCAATCTCTACGCCGCGTCGAAGAGCCTAGGTTTCGACATCGATTACCGTAAGCTGCTCAAGGCGTTCCAGAAGCGCGGCTATCTGTTGAGAGCCTATTATTACACAGCTCTCATTGAGGACCAGGAATATTCCTCGATCCGCCCGCTGATCGACTGGCTCGACTATAACGGCTACAAGGTCGTCACCAAGCCGGCCAAGGAATTCACCGACTCGCTCGGCCGCCGCAAGATCAAGGGCAATATGGACATCGAGCTGGCGATCGACGCGATGGAGCAATCCGAGACGGTCGACCATCTGGTGATCTTCTCCGGCGACGGCGATTTTACGACGCTGGTCGAGGCGCTGCAGCGCAAGGGCCGAAAGGTCTCCGTCGTTTCGACCATGTCGACCCAGCCGCCGATGATCGCCGACGACCTGCGCCGCCAGGCCGACCACTTCATCGATCTGGCAACGCTAAGAGGCGAAATCGGGCGCGAGCCATCCGAACGCACGCCGCGCCCGGCCGAGCCGATAGCCGATGATGTGGAGCTTTAAAGCCGGGCTATGCGCCGGCTGAAGTTGTGCGAAAGGCGAAGGCGGCGCCGCGAGTCCCTTCTCCCTGCCTGCGGGGAGAAGGTGCCGGCAGGCGGATGAGGGGCAAAGCCTCCTAAAAGACTATAGAATTCACCCACGTTCCTTGAGCAGCCGGTTCTTCTGCCGGTTCCAGTCGCGCTCCTTGGCGGTCTCGCGTTTGTCGTGCAGCTTCTTGCCCTTGGCGAGCGCCAGTTCGAGCTTCGCACGGCCGCGCTCGTTGAAATAGATCCTGAGCGGCACGAGCGACATGCCTTCCCGGTTGACGGCACCCTGCAGGCGATTGACCTCGCGCTTCGACAGGAGCAATTTCCGGCGGCGGCGGGTCTCGTGATTGAAGCGGTTTGCCTGCAGATATTCCGGTAGGTAGGAATTGATCAGCCAGATCTCGCCGCCCTCGTCGGTCGCGTAGGACTCGGAGATGTTGGCCTTGCCCTCGCGCAACGATTTGACCTCCGTGCCGGTCAGGACGAGACCGGCCTCGTAGGTGTCGACGATCTCGTAGTTGAAGCGGGCCTTGCGGTTCTCCGCCACAACTCGTCTGACCGTGCGCTCGCTGCCCTTTTGTGCCATCAGTTCATCAGTCCCGCATGCCTGAGAGCCGCGTCGATCGCGGCCTCGGTCGCCGGCTCCAGTTCCGAGAGCAGCGGCGAACGCACGACCCGGCTCATCCGGCCGAGGCGATGAAGTGCGAATTTTGCGCCGCAGAGGCCGGGCTCCATGAAGATCGCCTTGTGAAGCGGCATCAACTTGTCCTGATACTCCAGTGCCTTGGCGAAGTTTCCGGCAAGCGTCGCCTCCTGGAACTCGGCGCAGAGGCGCGGCGCGACATTCGCCGTGACGGAGATGCAGCCGACACCGCCATGCGCGTTGAAGCCGAGCGCGGTCGCGTCCTCGCCGGAAAGCTGGACGAAGGCCTTGCCGCAGGCCATGCGTTGCTCGGATACGCGCTCGATCTTGCCGGTGGCATCCTTGACGCCGATGATCGTCGGATAAGCCTTCGCGAGCGCCGCCATCGTCTCGACGCTCATGTCGACCACCGAACGGCCCGGTATGTTGTAGATCACGATCGGCAGCTTCACGGCTTCCGCGATCGACGCATAATGGGCAAAGAGCCCCTTCTGCGTCGGCTTGTTGTAATAGGGTGTGACGACCAGGATGGCGTCGGCGCCCGCCTTCTCGGCGTGCTGTGCAAGTTCGACCGCCTCGATCGTGTTGTTCGAACCGGCGCCGGCAATGACCGGCACCCGCCGCGCGGCAGCCTCGACACAGAGTTCCACGACCTTCTTGTGCTCGTCATGCGAGAGCGTCGGAGATTCGCCGGTGGTGCCCACCGGCACCAGACCGTGGCTGCCCTCTTTTATCTGCCATTCCACATGCGCGACGAAACTATCCGCGTCCAGCGCCCCGGTGGACGTGAACGGGGTTACGAGTGCGGGAATGGAACCCTTGAACATGCACAACTCCTGACGGCTCGAAGGGCAAGACGCGCTCACGCTTTAGCCGCATTCGACGGTTAAAAACTGCCGCACCATAATCATGTGACATGGCTGCGGCAAGCGGCGTGAAGATGCATTTCCCGTCTGTCGCGGTGCAATTCGATCGCTTCTGCATGTCTCCTTAAATCGACCTCGATTTAAGGAGAAACACATGCAGCAATTCAATGTGCGACAGCGACCTTTGCGCGTCTGATAAGACGCGCGGCGCTGTGGAGTGGACCAGCGGCAAGGGATGCGACGCTCGCCGACACTCGTCCATGAAGGCCGTTGACCCTTCATTAAGCCAAACCGGCGCCAAATGAAGGTGAGACAGGGGGAAGCTCGGGGGCTCTTGATGAGCAGACCACTTTTTCTGTCTGCCGCCGCCATAATCGGTGCCGCGATTATTGGCTCTTCTGCCGTTGCAACCGAGGGCCGGATACCCGTCCCGACGAGCAGGCCCGAGGCTCCTGGGAAGGCCAGCGCCCTGGCCAAAGCCGAACGTGTTGCGGCAGAGACCACCGGTGCCATCGCTGCTGCAATCGCGCCCCTTCACGGCGACCTGAAGGCCGGCCTCGATGCGCTCTCGAACCGGCAAGCGGACAAGGCGCTCGCCATTCGCGAAGGCATGCGGGCGGACACGCTCGACCGGCATATCCTAACCTGGGCGATCGCCGTGTCCGGTCAGAAGGATATACCGTCGCTCGAGATCGCCAAAGCGCAGCGCGAACTTCGCGGCTGGCCCGGGCTGAAATCGCTGCGCGCCCATTCGGAACGCGCGCTTTACCGCGAGAACCCCGCGGCGACCGACGTGATCGCCGCCTTCGGCTCGACCCGCCCGGAAACCGCGGAAGGCGCGATCATCCTTGCGCGCGCACTCGTTGCAGAAGGCAAGAACGGAGCCGCGACAGGGCATCTCAGGACGCTCTGGTCCACGGACGCGCTGGACAAGCACACCGAGGACAAGATCCTCGCCGAGTTTTCCGCGCTGCTGACGACTGCCGACCACAAGCGCCGCATGGAGATGCTTCTTTATCG
>JAPSJG010000222.1 GCA_031178305.1 Sinorhizobium sp. | reverse complement strand
CCCCGCTTTCCATCGCTCTCTCCACCAAGGATGTGACGATGAAGATCCACGCCGGCGGTTTCATGAACACCGTAGCGACGATCGACATTAACGGCGAGAAGATCCGCGTCCTGCCGAAGGACTATCAGCTGGATCCGGTCCGTGACTTCACCATGCACGTCGACTTCCTGCGCGTCTCGAAGGACAGCCAGGTGTCCGTCCAGATTCCGGTCCACTTCGAAAACGAAGAGAAGTCCCCCGGCCTCAAACGCGGCGGCGCTCTCAACATCGTTCGCCACGAAGTCGAACTGAACGTCTCCGCCGACAACATTCCGGAGTTCCTGAGCGTCGATCTCACCGGCCTCAACATCGGCGACACGGTCCACATCTCGGACGTCAATCTTCCCGCGGGTGCAACCCCGGTCATCAGCGACCGCGACTTCACCATCGCGACGATCACCGGCCGCGCGCAGGAGGCCGAAGAGGCAGAAGCTGCCGAGGGTGAAGCCGAGGCTTGATCTCAAGCCTTCGCACAGCGTTCACTTCAACCCGCCCCACCGTCCTGGGGCGGGTTTTTTGTTTTTCGCGCATCGGCTGAGGCGCAATTGCCTTGCATGAAATCCGAACGTGCAATTTCAGCAACATTTAAGGATTTGATGATGTGCTGCGCGCGGGGGGAGCAAGGCGTGGCAGTGCAAGAGCATCCGAATGTACAGAGTGAGGACATCCACCGATGGGAGCATCCAATGATGCACTCGGTGGAAAACCGGTTCATTGCAATCGTCTGCGGCGCAATGCTTCTTTTCGTCGCGCCGTTGCTCGCACTTTTCCTCACCATATCCGGCGAGCGCGTCGCACGGGAGCGCCTGCACAACGTCGAACTCTTGATGACGGCGAGCAGCGAGGCGCTCGGCAAGCCGATCTGGGACTTCGACCAGGACGGTATCGAGCGGATCGGCCGGTCGTTGTTGGGGGCCACGAACGTTAGGGTCGTAACCATTCGCGATGCGGCCGGCAAGGTCCTCGTCCAACGACCGCAGCAGCACAACGATACGACCGCGGGCCACACGCTGCAAACCCCCATTTCCTACGACGGCGTCAATGGCACCAAGACCGTCGGGACGCTCGAAGCATTCGTGCCCGCATCCGGCATTCTTTCCCGCTTCAGCAAGGATGAATGGGCCGTTCTCGGCATTCTGCTTTTCGCCGTCGCGATCGTCTTTACGGCTGCGCTGATCGGTAACCGCCTAACCGTGATCCGCCCGCTGATGCGGCTGACCGCCGCGATCGAAGCGACCCGTCGGCTCGGCTCGCGCCATCGGGTCGACTGGACGGCGCATGACGAAATGGGCACGCTTGCCGCCAATTTCAACGCGATGCAGGACCGGCTCGAGCGCGAGGAATCCGAGTTGAAGGCCGCACATGCGCGTGCGACAGACACATACAACCTGACGCCGGCAATGCTCTTCTCGCTCGATGCCGAAGGGCGGTTGACGGCGGTCAGCGACTACTGGCTGCGAGCGACCGGGTATGGCCGCGATGCGGTGATCGGCAGACACTTCACCGATTTCATCGACCCGCACTGGCAGGATGCCTACCGGTTTCGTCCACGGGCAAACGCAGCGGATAACCAGACCATCAGCGAGATCACCCTGCCATTTCGCAAGGCCGATGGCGCGTTCATGACCGTGCTCATCCTGGAAACGGGAACCGGCGGCGGCGCAAACTCGCTTTCGGTGATGACCGACGTGACGGCGCTGAAGCAAGCCGAAAGCCGCAATCACACGCAAGCGATCACCGATCACTTGACCGGGCAACTCAACCGCCAGGGCTTCGAGAGCGCGCTGGATGAGGCGATAGTGAGTGCCGACGCATGCGGCATGCAGCTCGCCTGCCTCTTCATCGACCTCGATCGCTTCAAGTGGATAAACGACAATTTCGGCCACGCGGCCGGCGATGCGGTACTGCGCTACACCGTGGAACGGATCGGCAGCGCTCTCGGCCATGACGACGTGATGGCGAGACTCGGCGGCGACGAGTTCGCCATTCTCGTCCAGGCGCCGGACGTCGTCGAGTTGGCGAGTGAAGTCGGCGAACGTATCTGCGCCTCGCTGCGCGAACCGATGCCGATCGCCGGCAACGAACTCTCAGTCAGCGCAAGCATCGGCCTTTCGATTTATCCCACGCACGCCGCCAGCGCCTCCGATCTCTTGCTGAAAGCGGACATGGCTATGTATGCGCGCAAGCGCGACGGCAAGAACGGTCTCAGGATCTTCGACGCCGGCATGCTCGACGCGGCGCGCGAACGCCACGAGATCGAGCAATGCATCGAGGCGGGCTTGAAAGAGGACTGGTTCGAGGCCTGGCTACAGCCGATCGTCAGCCTCGGCGACGGACAGATCGTCGGCTTCGAGGCACTGATGCGGCTCGACCATCCCGAAAGGGGCCTGCTGCCGCCAGGCAAGATCATCAACATTGCCGAGGAAACGGGCACGATCGGCCGCATCGGCGAGCGCGTGCTGGAAAGGGCCATCCGGCACCTCGCGACGATCTCCAGGCTCGACGGGACCCAGGATACTTACCTCGCCGTCAACTTCTCGCCGCTTCAGTTCGAACTCACCCTGCCCCACAAGCTCGCGGCCCTCCTGCTCAAGCATCACATTGCGCCGCAGCGCATCGTCATCGAAATCACCGAAGCGGTGCTGATGCTCGACAATCCCGAGGTCCATGCAGTCCTGAAGCAGCTCAACGAATTCGGATGCCGAATAGCGCTCGACGACTTCGGCACCGGCTATTCCTCGCTCAGCTATCTGAACCGCTTCCCCGTCGACATCGTCAAGGTCGATCAGTCCTTCACGCGCTCGCTCAGTTCCAGCGCCGCGGACGTCAGGCGCAAGAGCCGCATGCTGATCAAGGGCATTCGCACCATCTCCCACCAGATGGGATGCACGGTGGTTGCCGAAGGCATTGAATCGAAGGAGCAATGGCAACTCCTGCGCAAGCTTGGCGTGGATTATGGCCAGGGTTACCTCTTCAGCCGGCCCATGCCGATCGGTGGCATGCTGACCATGCTGGAGAACGAATCCGAGGCAAAGGCGAGCGCAACGAACTAGGGCCCGACGGTCTCCGACGCGTCCCGCTCCGAGCTTTGGAAAACGGGCAAAAGGAGAACACTGCGTGAAAAAACTGATCCTGGCGATCCTGCTCAACCTCTCCACCACAGCCCACGCCGAAACGATCCATTTCCTCACCGAAGAATACAGGCCCTATAATTACCTCGGCGACGAAGGTCCAAGCGGCGCCTCGGTCGACCAGGTCGCCCTCATCATGAAGGCCGTCGCTCTGCCTTATGACATCGAGGTTCTTCCTTGGGCGCGGGCCTTCGCACTTGCTGAAAACGAGCCCTTCCACTGCGTATTCACGACAGGCCACGACGCCGAGCGGGACAGCAAATTCCGATGGATCGAACCGCTTCTCATCGATCAGATGGTGATGGTACGCCGCAAGGATGCTGCCGTTGCGCCGAAGACGCTGGACGAGGCAAGGCAGTTCGTCGTCGGTACGCAACGCGAAGATGTTTCCGCCAACTATCTGAAGGAGCACGGTTTTCAGCGGATCGACTTCGCCGCCAACCTTGACTCGACGCGGAAGAAGCTCCTCGCCGGCCGCGTCGATTTGATGATGACCTCGCAAAAGACCTTCGAGACGATGCAGGCCGGCGGCACGCCGGTCGAAGCCGCGCTCGTGCTCGAAGGCAAGCAGTACGGCATTGCCTGCCACAAGGATATGCCGGAAAAGATCGTCACGCGCATGCAGGTGGAGCTCAACCGCCTGATCGCCGATGGCACGCAGGACCGGATCTTCGAACGTTACGGGCTGCGCCCGAACGCGATCCGGCAGGCGGCGAAATAGGCATTGACTTGGCCGAGCCGCAGTGGTTTTGCGTTGAAGTAGCGGAGGGAGGCCCCTCCCCGTTGGCGTCAGCTACACGATAACATCAGGAGTTGACCGCATGCTGATCATCGCGGGACTTGGCAATCCGGGACCGAAATATACTGGCAATCGCCACAATATCGGTTTCATGGCGGTCGATGCCATTCAGCGGCGCCCGAGTTTCTCCTCCTGGTCGAAGAAATTCAAGGCGGAGATCGCCGAAGGGGAGATTGCCGGTGAACGCGTCCTTTTGATGAAGCCGCAGACCTATATGAATCTCTCCGGCGAGGCAGTCGGCGAAGCCATGCGCTTCTACAAACTCGCGCCGAAAGACATCGTCGTGATTTACGACGAACTCGATCTCCCCGCCGGCAAGGCGCGCATCAAGACCGGCGGCGGCCACGGCGGCCACAACGGCATCAAGTCGATCGACGCCCATTGCGGCAAGGAATACCGCCGCCTACGTCTTGGCATCGGTCATCCGGGCGTCAAGGACCTGGTGCATGCGCATGTGCTCGGCGATTTCGCCAAGGCTGACCAGGCCTGGCTTTCGCCCCTCCTCGACACCATCGCCGACAACGCGGAACTGCTGGTCAAGGGCGAGGATTCGCAACTCTTGAACAAGGTCGCACTCGCCATCGGCGGCAAGCCCGGCGAAAAGCCGCAAGCACCCAGCAAACAGACGGTGCAATCCCATATCCACCAGGCACGCAGCGCGGCCCAGCCGAAGAAGCTCCCTACAACCGGCCCAATGGCCGAAATGCTGAAGAGGATGTTCGGCTCGAAGGGAGATTGAGGACACGCAGACTGCGCCAAGGACTTTTCGCCCCCGTGACCACGCAGGATTGCATCCTGCGCGGATACAGCCGAAGCTCACTCCTCCGGCTCGGTCGTGAACAGCAGCGGAAAGCCCGCTTCCTTGCCAAGATCGGTCGCCTCCTTCGCCTTGGTCTCGGCAATATCCCGGGCGCAGACCACGACCACCGAGGTGCCGAGCTTGTGCGCCGTCATCATCACGCGGTAGCCCGTCTCCTCACTCATGCGGAACACGGCCTTCAGCACCATCACGACGAATTCGCGCGGCGTATAGTCGTCATTGACGAGGATGACCTTATAGAGCCTCGGCCGATCGAGCTTGCGCCTAGTCCTGATTTTGGGCTTTACGACAACGTCCTTGTCACTCATCGGAACACCCGTTGATGACATACAGAGGAAGCGGCGATCGCGGTTTCAATATTGCAGCGGCGGCCAATGGCATTCAAGTCGAAGTGAGCCCTCACATGCGCGAAGGCTTGACCGCTCCTCTCCTTTACCCCATAGCCACGCCCAACGAATCCGAGAACGACAGGTTTCAGCCATGGGCTTCAAATGCGGTATCGTCGGGCTGCCGAATGTCGGCAAGTCGACACTCTTCAATGCGCTCACCAAGACGGCGGCGGCACAGGCGGCGAATTATCCGTTCTGCACCATCGAACCGAACACCGGCGAAGTCGCTGTACCCGACCCGCGCATGCGCAAGCTCGCCGAAATCGCCAGGTCGAAGGAGATCATCCCGACGCGTATCTCCTTCGTCGATATCGCCGGCCTCGTGCGCGGCGCCTCCAAGGGCGAAGGCCTTGGCAATCAGTTCCTTGCCAATATCCGCGAGGTCGACGCCGTGGTCCACGTGCTGCGCTGCTTCGAGGATGACGACATCACCCATGTGGAAGGCCGCATCCACCCGGTAGAGGACGCCGAGACGATCGAGACCGAGTTGATGCTCGCCGATCTCGAAAGCCTCGAGCGGCGCACGGAGCAGACGCGCAAGCGCGCCACCGGCAAGGACAAGGACTCGATGGCGCAACTGCCCATCATGGAGGCCGCGCTGAAACTCCTGCAGGAGGGCAAACCGGTACGAACCCTTCTGCCGAAGCTCGATCCGGACGAGCTGCGCATCCTTCAAGGCCTCAATCTCCTCACTGCCCATCCGGTTCTCTACGTCTGCAACGTCGCCGAAGGCGACGCCGCAACGGGTAACGAACATACCCGCGCGGTCGAGGAGTTGGCCAAGGCGCAAGGCGCCGAGACGGTCATCATCTCGGCCGCGATCGAATCCGAGGTGGCGCAATTGCCGGAAGAGGAGGCGAAGGAGTTCCTTGCGGCGCTCGGTCTCAAAGAGGCCGGCCTCGACCGTCTGATCCGCGCCGGCTACAAGTTGCTCGATCTCATCACCTATTTCACGGTCGGCCCGAAGGAAACGCGCGCCTGGACGATCCCGCGCGGCACCAAGGCGCCGCAAGCCGCCGGTGTCATCCACTCGGATTTCGAGCGCGGCTTCATCCGCGCCAACACGATCGCTTATGACGATTTCATTTCGTTCGGCGGCGAAACCGGCGCGAAGGAAGCCGGCAAGGCGCGCGACGAAGGCAAGGAGTATGTCGTCCAGGACGGCGATGTGATCCACTTCCGCTTCAACACCTGATGCCATCGAAAGCAGTTCGAAGCGCTTCCCGCCGCGCGTCGTGAGGAAAACTATCTGCCGTTTTCCTCCGGCAATCCGGCGTTAACTCATTAGAACCGATCACTTTTGTGAGTTTAATTAATTTCAGGTG
>JAPSJG010000221.1 GCA_031178305.1 Sinorhizobium sp. | reverse complement strand
GGGGGAAGCGAGGATGACGTCGGTGATCTTGGCGTCGACCCGGCCATCGCGGATCGCCATCTGCCGGAGCGCCTCGACAGTGAGCCACGATCCCATGGAATGCGCCATCACCGTGATTTCGCCGACCGCGGGGTTGCCGGCCGCGCGTTGCAGCAGCTCTTCCAGCGCGTCGCGCGAATAGTTTGTGCTTTCCTTGTCGTAGTTGTAGTCGAAGATGCTCGCCCGCGAAGGCCAAGTGAAGATGACGGGCGCGACCTCGGCATGGGAATCGTGGACGATCTGGGCGTAGCGGTAGATCGCATCCTCGAAGCGGTTGTTGAAGCCGTGGACGAAGATCAGCATGCGCCGGCTCCTCGGCAGATGCCCCTTTAGCCAGGCCTGCGTTTGCGGTCCGGCCTCGAGCGGCTTGACGCTTACGGTCGAGAAATCGCGGCTCGGATCGGGCGGCAGTCTCTTCGGCCATTGCACCTGGCCGACCTTTCGGTTCTGTTCGGGGGGAATGGAAACGACGATTTCCGTCAGCGCAAGCCCTTGGGCGCGCTCGCCGGTGAAGAGAATGGCGGGATCGTCCGATGGCGCGCGCGTCGTCGCCACCAGGAGATCGACCTTCGAAGCGCCATCGGCGGAGCCGGAGGGGGTGAGAACACCGACGGGGCGGCCGCCGCAGCCCGCAACGCCGAGCATCAGCACCAGGCAGACGAAGGTCCGCGCTAACCGCGTTGTGAGGCTTGCATCAGCGGTCAACCGCACGTCAAATTCCTTCGGGGGGTCTCATTCATTCCATCGTCCTCATGACGGCCCGAGCATCGGCTTTGGCGGAAGCAATGGCAGATTTTCGCCCCTCTGGCATTTCCTGACGCTCGAACGGCCTGTGCCGGACTACTGCTCGCCACCCGATTGCGGCTTTCATGCAACATTTCGCTACACTCTGCAGTCGTGGTGCCCCTGGAAATTCATTGAAATGGCCGATGCCTTTCAATAGCATCAGCGGGTCATCCCTTAAGCGGATGCGGCATGGCGGATGATCCATCCGATCTCCCTGACATAACGAGGAATCTTGTGGAATGCAGGCGGTTTTCGACGGCCATAATGACGTGCTTTTGCGGCTTTGGCGGCATGCACGCGCAGGCACCGATCCCGTGGCGGAATTTGCGCACGGAACCGACAAGGGTCATATCGACGCGCCGCGCGCCATGGAGGGGGGGCTCATCGGCGGCCTGTGCGCCATCTATATTCCGTCGGGCGATCTCGTCCTGAAAGTGCCCGACGAGAACGGTCATTACGCGACTCCGCTTGCCAAGCCGCTCGACCATCTGCCCTCGCTCGCGACCGCAATGGAGATTGCCGACATCGCCTTCAGGCTCGACCGCGCCGGGGCCTGGCGGCTTTGCCGCTCGACCGGAGATATCCGCGCGGCAGCCGAGGAGGGCGTCTTCGCTGCCGTTCTGCACATGGAGGGCTGCGAGGCGATCGGGCCAGACCTTGCGGCGCTCGAAACCTTCCATGCGGCGGGGCTTCGCTCGCTTGGTCCAGTCTGGAGCAGGCACAATGTTTTCGGCCGTGGAGTGCCCTTCGCCTTTCCGTCCACGCCGGATACAGGGCCGGGTCTCACCGAAGCAGGTTTCGAGCTGGTGCGCGCCTGCAACCGGCTCGGCATTCTCATCGATCTCGCGCACATCACCGAAAAGGGCTTCTGGGACGTCGCGAAGACGACGGACCAGCCGCTCGTCGCCAGCCACTCCAATGCGCATACGCTGACGCCGGTCGCACGCAACCTGACCGACCGTCAGCTCGATGCGATTCGCGAGAGCCGGGGAGTCGTCGGCCTCAATTATGCGACGACCATGCTGCGCGGGGACGGACAGGAAAATGCTGCAACTCCGCTCGCGGATATGGTGCGACACGTCGACTACATGGTCGAGCGTGTCGGGATCGACTGCATTGCGCTTGGCTCCGACTTCGACGGCGCGACGATACCGGAGGAAATCGGCGACGCGGCGGGCAATCAGAGGCTCGTTGCCGCGCTCAAGGGCGCCGGATATGGTGATCGCGAGCTTAAAAAGATCTGCCGGGAGAATTGGTTGAGAGTTCTGGGTCAGGCGTGGCACGAGCCGGCCTGATCTCATGAAGAAGAGCCCGCAATGGGCATAAGAGAGGGAAACGCAAGATGATGCATAAGCTCCATGGACGTTTTCGACTTCTGACTGCTTCCGCCGCGTTCGCGCTCGCAATTGGCGTGGCGCAGCCAACTCTCGCCGATACGCCAAAGGACACGCTGGTCGAGGCCTTCGCGATCGACGATATCATCACGATGGATCCGGGCGAGGCCTTTGAGCTTTCGACCGCCGAGATGACCAGCAACACCTATAGCCTGCTTGTCCGCCTCGACCTCAGCGACACGAGCAAGGTGGTCGGCGATCTCGCCGAGAGCTGGACGGTTTCCGATGACGGCCTCACCTATACGTTCAAGCTGAAGTCCGGCATGAAATTCGCCTCCGGCAATCCGATCACCGCCGAGGACGTCGCCTATTCCTTCGAGCGCGCGGTCAAGCTCGACAAGAGCCCGGCCTTCATCCTGACGCAGTTCGGCCTCACGGGCGACAACGTCACCGAGAAGGCCAAGGCCGTCGACGAGCAGACATTCGTCTTGACCGTGGACCAGCCCTATGCTCCGAGCTTCGTCTTGAACTGCCTGACCGCCACCGTCGCTTCTGTCGTGGACAAGAAGCTCGTCCTCGAACATGTCAAACCCGTGGAGCCGAGCGATGCCTATAAATACGACAATGACTTCGGCAATGAATGGTTGAAGACCGGCTATGCCGGTTCCGGCCCCTTCAAGCTGCGCGAATGGCGCGCCAACGAAGTCGTCGTGCTGGAGCGCAACGACAATTATTACGGCGAACAAGCTAAGCTCGCCCGCGTCATCTACCGGCACATGAAGGAAAGCTCCGGCCAGCGCCTCGCGCTCGAAGCCGGCGATATCGACGTCGCACGCAATCTCGAGCCCGGCGATTACGAGGCGGTCTCCAAGAATGCGGATATATCGGCGACGAGTGCGGCGAAGGGCACCGTTTACTACATCAGTCTCAACCAGAAGAACGAGAACCTTGCCAAACCCGAGGTGCGGGAGGCTTTCAAATATCTCGTCGACTATGATGCAATCGGTGCGACGCTGATCAAGGGAATCGGTGAAATCCACCAGACCTTCCTGCCGAAGGGCGTGCTCGGCGCGCTCGACGAGAATCCCTACAAGCTCGACGTCGCCAAGGCCAAGGAACTGCTGGCGAAAGCCGGATATCCGGATGGATTCTCCGTCACCATGGATGTTCGCAACACCCAGCCGGTGACCGGCATTGCCGAATCCTTCCAGCAGACGCTGGGCCAGGCCGGCGTGAAGCTCGAAATCATTCCGGGCGACGGCAAGCAGACCCTGACGAAATACCGCGCCCGCAATCACGACATGTATATCGGTCAGTGGGGTATGGACTATTTCGACCCGCATTCGAACGCCGACACCTTCACCAACAATCCGGACAATTCCGACGAGGGCACGAACAAGACCCTTGCCTGGCGCAACGCCTGGGACGTTCCGGAGTTGAGTAGAAAGACCAAGGAGGCGCTCCTCGAGCGCGACAGCACCAAGCGGGCGGAGATATACAAGGAACTGCAAAAAACCGTCCTGGAGGATAGTCCTTTCATAATCATCTTTCAGCAGACGGAGGTCGCCGGCCTCAGGGCTAACGTCAAGGGTCTGAAGCTCGGCCCGAGCTTCGACACCAATTACGTCTGGAACGTCTCAAAGGAATAGCCGGAAGGACATTTCCTTGAGCTTGAGCGTGAAAGAGCGAGGGAGCGGCCGCCGGCGTGCCCGTTCCCGCAAGATCGTTGCCACGGTGCTGCAATTCCTCGTCGTCGTGGCGACGACCTATCTCGGCTTGCTCGCCGTCACCTTCTTCATCGGTCGCGTGATCCCGATCGATCCGGTACTGGCGGTCCTCGGTGACCGCGCGCCGGCGCATGTCGTCGAGCGGACGCGCGAAGCGATGGGGCTCAACCTGCCCCTTTATCAGCAGTTCTTCGTCTATGTGCGGCAGGCGCTTTCCGGCGACTTCGGCGTCTCGGTGCTGACGACAAACCCCGTGATGGCGGACATTCGCCGGGTGTTCCCGGCGACGATCGAGCTTGCGACGCTCGGAACCCTGATCGGCGCCCTGATCGGCGTGCCGCTCGGCGTGCTTGCTGCCGTAAAGCGCGGCAGCATTGCCGACCAGATCGTGCGGGTCATCGGGCTCGTCGGCTATTCCGTGCCGATCTTCTGGCTGGCGCTTCTGGCGCTACTTGTCTTCTATGCGCGGCTGCAATGGGTCGCCTATCCCGGCCGCATCGACATCGTCTACGAATACACCTTCACGCCGATCACCGGCTTCTACCTCGTCGATGCGCTCTGGCAGGGACAGTGGGACGTTTTCCTTGACGTCTTCCGGCACATCATCCTGCCGGCCTCGCTGCTCGGCTATTTCTCGCTCGCCTATATCAGCCGCATGACCCGCAGCTTCATGCTGAGCGAGCTGCAGCAGGAATATATCGTCGCCGCGCGCGCGAAGGGCCTTTCCGAGGCGCGGATCATCTGGGGCCACGCGCTGCGCAATGCGGCGGTGCCGCTCGTCACCGTGATCGCGCTTTCCTATGCCGGGCTGCTCGAAGGCTCGGTGCTGACCGAAACGGTCTTCGCCTGGCCGGGGCTTGGGCTCTACATCACCAACTCGCTGCAGAATGCCGACATGAACGCCGTGCTCGGCGGCACGATCATCATCGGGTCGGTCTTCATCGGCATCAATCTCCTGTCCGATCTGCTCTATCGGACGCTTGACCCTAGGACGCGCGCGCGATGAGCCTTGCCACGGAAACCCGCCCGATGACGCGTCGGGAATGGCTGCTCTCCGACCGTCCGCAGTCGCGGCTGCAGGCCCGGCTTGGCCGCGCCTACGTGACCTGGCGCCGCTTCTCGGCGAACCGCCTCGCCGTTGCCGGACTCCTGATCCTGTTGGCACTGGTCTTCGTTGCGGCCTTTGCCGATCTCATCGCGCCGCATTCGCCCTTCGTCGGCAATCTCGCCGGCGCGCGGCTTCTGCCGCCGGGCAGCGAGGGATACCTGCTCGGCACCGACGACCAGGGGCGCGATATCCTGTCGCGGCTGATCCATGGTTCGCGGTTGACGCTCATGGTCGTCGCGCTCGTCGCGATCATCGCCGCGCCCGTCGGTCTGATCGTCGGCGCGGTCGCAGGCTATGCCGGCGGCTGGATCGATGCCATCCTCATGCGCATCACCGATATCTTTCTCGCTTTCCCCAAGCTCGTCCTGGCGCTCGCCTTCGTCGCCGCACTCGGTCCAGGGATCGAAAACGCCGTCATCGCCATCGCGATCACCTCCTGGCCGCCTTATGCGCGCATCGCCCGCGCCGAGACGCTGACGGTGCGCAATTCCGACTACATCGCCGCGGTGCGGCTGATGGGAGCGTCGCCTATGCGCATCGTCTTCCGCCACGTGATGCCGATGTGCCTGTCGTCGCTGATCGTCCGCGTCACGCTCGACATGGCGGGCATCATCCTGACGGCGGCGGGCCTCGGCTTCCTCGGCCTCGGTGCACAGCCGCCGCTGCCCGAATGGGGCGCGATGATCGCCTCCGGCCGCCGTTTCATCCTCGACCAATGGTGGGTTGCCACCATGCCCGGCATCGCGATCCTCATCGTCAGCCTCGGCTTCAACCTTCTCGGCGACGGCCTGCGCGATGCGCTCGATCCGCGGGAGAGCGGCCAATGAGTGTGCTTCTGACGGTCGAGGATCTAAGCGTTCGTTTCCCGACGCGCACCGGCACGGTCGAGGCGGTGCGTGGCGTTTCCTTCACCCTCGGGCGCGAGCGCCTCGGCATCGTCGGCGAGAGCGGTTCCGGCAAGTCGCAGACGGGCAGGGCGATCATGGGGCTGACGCCGCCGCAGGCGCAAGTAACGGCAAAGACGCTCTCCTTCGACGGCATCGACCTTCTGCCGGCCCCGCCGAAACTCCGCCGAAGCCTCCGCGGCAAGCGCATCGCCATGATCCTGCAGGACCCGAAATATTCGCTGAACCCGGTGATGAGCATCGGCCGGCAGATCGTCGAGACCTTGAGAGAGCACGAGAACGTCTCACGCGCGGAGGCGCGCGAGCGGGCGCTGGAGATGCTTGCCGCCGTCCAGATACGCGACCCGAAGCGGGTCTTCGACCTCTTTCCGCACGAAGTCTCCGGCGGCATGGGCCAGCGGGCGATGATCGCGATGATGCTCGTCGCCGGGCCGGAACTGCTGATTGCCGACGAGCCGACCTCGGCGCTCGACGTCACTGTTCAGCTTGAGGTGTTGTCGATCCTCGACGAACTGGTCTCCGAGCGCGGCATGGGACTGATCTTCGTCTCGCACGATCTGAGGCTCGTCTCCTCCTTCTGTGATCGCGTGCTCGTCATGTATGCGGGCCGGATCGTCGAGGAGGTTGCCGCCTCCGA
>JAPSJG010000220.1 GCA_031178305.1 Sinorhizobium sp. | reverse complement strand
CACCGAAGCGCTTCTCAATACCGGCAAGCGCGACCGATACGGAAGGCTGCGAGATGTTCAACTCGACGGCGGCTCGGTTGAGGCTGCCCGTTTCGCAGACCTGGATGAAGACCCGCAGGTGCCGAAGGTTGAGGTCCGTTGCGATCACGCCGAATCCATATGCTGATTCGAAAAAAACTATGACTCGGTACGGCTTTCGTATTAGCACCTAGAGCCCCGTTGATGCCAGTGTCCACACCGGAAAATGGAGGAGCATGGATATGCATCAGAAAACCGGACTCGTTGTCAGCGCCCATTCCGCCGACTTCGTCTGGAGGGCCGGCGGGGCGATCGCGGCCCACGCCAAGCAGGGTTACGATGTCACCGTCTTGTGCCTGTCGTTCGGTGAACGCGGCGAATCCGCCAAGCTGTGGCGCAAGCCCGGCATGACCTTGGAAGCCGTCAAGGCATATCGCCGACGCGAGGCCGAGAATGCCGCGGAGGCCCTCGGTGTTCACGATATCCAGTTTTACGATCTTGGCGACTATCCGATGCAGATAACGTCGGGCGCATTCGGCCGACTGGTCGACCTTTACCGCGAAATTCGCCCCGAATTCATGCTGACCCATTCCCGTCAGGACCCGTACAACTTCGATCACCCGATGGCGGCCGAGTTCGCACAGCATGCGCGGGTCATTGCCCAGGCGCACGGCCACAAGCCGGATGTCCCCGTTCTCGGCGCGCCGCCGGTCTACCTCTTTGAGCCGCATCAGCCGGAGCAATGCACCTGGAAGCCGAGTTTCCTTCTCGACATCACTGATGTCTGGGAGAAGAAGCTGGCAGCGATCAAGTGCATGGAAGGTCAGGAACATCTCTGGGAATATTATACCCGCGTCGCGCTGCAGCGCGGCGTCCAAGCGTCGCGTAATTCCGACTACAAGATCACCTATGGCGAGGCCTATGAGGCGGTCTTCCCGCATGTCACCGGCACACTTGGCCATGGAGCATTGGCATGAGCATCGTCCATCGGAATATCGAGCGGCCGCGTCTCGACATTGTGGACGCCTTGGCGGAATGCGGCGTCGCGACGGTCCATGAGGCCATGGGGCGTATCGGCCTCATGCAATCCTACATGCGGCCCATCTGGCGCCGCGCGCGTATAGCCGGTACGGCGGTGACGGTCTCCATTCCGCCGGCCGACAACTGGATGATCCATGTGGCCGTGGAGCAGTGCCGGGAAGGCGACATCCTCGTCGTCGCGCCGACATCGCTCTGTGATGCCGGCTATTTCGGCGAGTTGCTGGCGACGTCCTTGAGGGGCCGCGGCGTGCGTGGCCTAGTCATCGAGGCGGGCGTACGCGATGTCGCCGAGCTTGAAGAGATGGGCTTTCCGGTCTGGTCGCGTTTTGTGTCGGCGCAGGGAACCGTCAAAGCCACGCTCGGCTCGGTCAACGTACCGATCGTCTGCGCCGGGGCGAGCGTCGCGCCGGGCGATGTCATCATCGCCGATGACGACGGTGTGATGGTCGTGCCGAAGGCCAAGGCCGAGCAGGCGCTGGAAGCGTCCCGGGTCAGGTTGGACAAGGAACTGAAGACCCGCGAGCGGCTCGCCGCCGGCGAGCTTGGTCTCGACATCTACAAGATGCGCGAGATGCTCGCCGCGAAAGGGCTGACCTACATCGATTGATTTGAAGCCGGGAAGGGTGGAGGAACTCTTTCCCGCACGGGAGGACGAATGACAAAGATAGCTTTCATCGGCTTCGGTGAGGCGGCACAGTCCATTGCCGGTGGCCTCAGTGGCCGAAACGCAGCGCGGCTCGCTGCCTACGACCTGCGTTTCAAGGATCCTGCAGCCTCCGCCGGCCTTCGCGGTCTAGCGGTAGAACGGGGCGTGGAACCCCTCGACGACATTGCCGGGATTGCCTCGGCGGATGTCATCCTTTCGCTCGTCGTCGGCGCGGCGACCACGGCTGTTGCTGCGTCGGCGGCGCCGTATCTGGCGGAAAACGCCATCTTCATCGACCTCAATTCCGTCGGCCCCGAAACCAAGACTCTTGCGGCCCAGGAAATCGCAATGGGGAAGGGCAGCTTCGTGGAGGGCGCCGTCATGGCGCGTGTGCCGCCGTACGCGGAAAAGGTGCCGATCCTCGTCGCGGGGAGCCGTGCCCGCGAAGCCGCCGAGCGTCTCAACGTGCTCGGCATGAACCTCGAGGCGGTCGGCGATACGCCCGGCCAGGCCTCGTCGCTGAAGATGATCCGTTCGGTGATGATCAAGGGCGTCGAGGCCCTGCTGATCGAAGCTCTGTCCTCGGCGGAACGGGCCGGCGTTACCGAGCGCATTCTTGATTCGGTCCAGGAAACCTTCCCCGGCCTCGACTGGCGCAACGTCGCCGACTATTACCTGTCCCGAACCTTCGAGCACGGCGCCCGTCGCGTGACAGAGATGACCGAAGCGGCCGAAACGATCGAATCCTTCGGATTGAACGCCCCCATGTCGCGGGCTGCCTGCGAGACGATCGCTGCCGCGCATGCGGCGATGAAGGATCAGGGGCTCTCCGTGAACGACGGCTATCGCGGTTTCGTGCCGGTGCTCGCACGCCGCCTGGCGAAGGACAGTTGAGATGGACGGGATCTTACAGTCGCTCGGCGTCATCTTCAGCCTTTCGGGAGTTACCGTTCTCGTCACCGGGGCCCTGCTCGGGATCGTCATCGGCGCCCTGCCCGGCCTTGGTCCGTCGATCGGCTTGAGCCTGCTCATCCCGTTCACCTACAATCTCGGCCCCGAGCTCAGCATGCTGCTGATGATCTCGCTCTATACCTCCGCCGAATATGGCGGCTCCATCAGCGCGATCCTCCTGTCGACGCCGGGCACGGCCGCCGCTGCGGCGACCGCGATCGACGGCTATTCCATGGCTCGACAGGGCAAGGCGAACGAGGCGATCTCGATCTCACTGACTGCCTCCACCGTGGGCGGAGTTCTCGGCGGGCTTGCGCTGCTGCTGCTCGCCATGCCGCTCGCCTCGCTGGCGTTGAAGTTCGGACCGGCCGGATATTTCGCGGTCGGCGTCTTCGGCCTGAGCTCGGTCGCGGCATTGTCCGGCGGTTCGCTGGTGAAGGGTCTTGCCTGTGCGGCCTTCGGTCTAGCGCTCGCGACGGTGGGCATAGATCCGATCGCCGGCACGCCGCGCTTCACCTTCGGACTTTTCCAGCTCTACGAGGGCGTACCGTTTCTGGCGGCACTCATCGGCCTCTTCGCCGTTTCGGAAGCACTCGCGATGGTCGAGAGCCGCATGGCATCGGCGCCGTCCATCAAGGACAAGGTCGGCCACGTCTTCATGTCAGCGGCGCTGTGGAAGGAAACCTGGCGCTCCATGCTCTCCGGTTCGGTCATCGGCACCCTGCTCGGAATTCTTCCAGGCGTCGGCGGCAACATCGCCTGTTGGGTCGCCCGCGATTATGCGCGCGCCCGGGACCGTCATCCCGAAGAGTTCGGCAATGGCTCCGCAAACGGCATCGCGGCACCTGAAGCCGCCAACAACGCCACCGTCGGCGGCGCGCTCGTGCCTCTCCTTGCGCTCGGTGTCCCCGGTTCCCCGACGACTGCGATCATGGTCGGCGCACTCATCATGCACGGTCTGCATCCCGGTCCGCAGCTCTTCAACGAGGCGCCATCGCTGGTCTATGCGATTCTTTTCGGCACGATCATCGCGTCGCTGGTGCAATATGCCGCTGGCTCACTTTTCCTGCCGCTCATGGCCCGGGTGATGCGGCTGCCCGATGCGGTGATCGCCGTCGGCATCATGGCCTTCGCCGTTCTCGGCGCCTTCGCCATCCGCAACCTGATGTTCGACGTTTATCTGATGCTCGGATTCGGGGTCGTCGGCTATCTCATGAAGAAGCTCCGCTTCCCGGTCGCCCCCGTCATTCTGGCTATGGTACTCGGCTATCTGGTGGAGTCGAACTATCGTACCGCGCTCGTGTCCTCGCAAGGCGACTACACGATCTTTGTCACCGATCCGATCAGCCTGATCTTCCTCAGCCTGAGCCTCGTCAGCCTGCTGACGCCGCTTTGGCGACGGATCCAGGCGCGCCGCGCCAGTTCGCGGACCGAAGAAACGGCGGACTGCACTGTCCGTTGAAAGCATCCAACTGGAGGAGAAGAAATGAGCATTACAAAAAAAACGTTCGGGGCGCGCATGGCAGGCGCCGCTGTGGGACTGGCCCTCGCCCTGTCGGGATTTGCCGCACCGGCGAACTCCCTGGCCGCGGAATTTCCGGAAAAGCCGGTGACGCTGGTGGTTTGGGCGGGTGCGGGGGGAGTGCTCGATACCTACGGCCGCAAGCTCGCCGAACTTCTGGAGAAGGAAGCTGGCTGGAGCGTCAAGGTGGACAACCGCCCCGGCGGCAGCGGCGCGGTTGGCGTTTCCCAGATCATGACCCAGCCGGCCGACGGCTACAACATCCTTGTCCTCACCGGAACGCTGACCTTCGGCATCGCCCAGGGCCTCATTCCCTTCGAACTCGAGGATCTCCGCCTGCTTCGGGCCATGCAGTCGGAGCCGTCTTCGCTTGCAGTGCTTTCCGACAGCCAATTCAAGACCGTCGACGATTTCACCAAATACATGAAGGACAAACCGAACGGGCTGAAGGTCGGCGGCCATGCGCCCGGCGGCTTCCATCAGTACATGCTGTACCAGCTCATGAAGAAGGGCGACTTCGAAAGCGGCTGGATCCCGCATGACGCGTCAGGCAAGGTGACGCTCGGCCTTTTGGGCAAGCACCTCGATGCTGCCATGATGACGCCATCGACCGGCCTTGCGCAGGTCAAAAGCGGCGAAATCAAGCTGCTTGGCGTTTCGACCGACGAGCGTAGCGCGTTCCTACCCGACGTACCGACGTTCAAAGAGCAGGGCTACGATATCGAGGGGGCGATCTGGCGCGGTATCGCGGTAAAGGCGGGAACACCCGACGACGCTGTCGGCGCCATCCAGGCTGCAGTGGACAAAGTGACCGCATCCGAGGACTGGAAGAAGTTCCAGATCGAGCAGTTCCAGGATAGCCCCGACTGGAAGGAAGAGGAGTTCACCAAACGGGCGCAAAGCGATCTCGCCAACCAGCTCGAATTCCTCAAGGCCAACGGATACGTCGAATGAGCGGTCACGCATCGGGTGCTTCGGTACATGACCTCTCCGCCGGGCGCGGCGGAGAGGCACCGCACAGGCATTATTGGCAAAACCTCGTCGCGGCCCTTGTATGCATCGGCTGGAACGTGGGCTTCCTGCTGTTGAGCCTCGGGCTGCCGGCTGGACATTCACGAGGGGATGTCGGACCGGGTTCGCTGCCCATTCAGGTTGCTGTCTTTGGTACGGTCGTGTCGGCTGTCTATCTCGTCCAGGTCCTGCGGGGGGTCGATCTCGGCGGAACGCACGGCAGGGTCGACATCGCACGCGTCAGCGGCCTGATGGCCCTCTTCGTCGCGGTCTGTCTCGGCGCGAACTGGATCGGGCTGGCCCTTTGCCTCGGCATCGGCGCGGGCGTGGCGACGCTCCTCTTTCCGGGCGAGAAGCCGCTCGTCCGAGCCGCCGCAACTGGGGCCGGCTTCTGGGCGATCGCCTATCTGGTATTCGGCAAGCTGCTTGCGCTTCCTCTTCCTTGAAACGACCTGACAGGAGTGAACACATGACGCCGGATGGCATCGCGTGCATGATGATGAGGGGCGGCACGTCGAAAGGCGCCTATTTCCTCGCCGACGATCTTCCTGCCGACGCTGGGGAGCGGGACCGGCTCCTGCTGCGCATCATGGGGTCGCCCGACCCGCGTCAGATCGACGGCATCGGTGGCGCCGATCCGCTGACAAGCAAGGTTGCGGTCGTACGGGCGTCGGCCCGGCCGGGCTTCGACGTCGATTTCCTTTTCCTGCAAGTCTTTGTCGATCAGGCACTGGTGAGCGACAGCCAGAACTGCGGTAATATCCTTGCCGGCGTTGGAGCATTTGCGGTCGAGCGAGGCCTCGTCCAGCCAGACGAGGGCGAAACCTCCGTTCGAATCTACATGGAGAACACGTCGCAATCGGCCGTCGCGCGCATTCAGACCCGCAACGGTCGCCCGGTTTATGGAGGCGAGGCACGTATCGACGGCGTGCCGACGCCTGCGGCGCCCGTCTATCTGACCTTCACGGATGCCGCCGGCTCAAGCTGCGGCGCATTGCTGCCGACCGGCTCGGCCGCAAACGAGATCGAGAGTGTTGCCTGCACGCTGATCGACAACGGAATGCCGGTCGTTGTCATGCGCGCGGCGGATTTCGGCCTGACGGGGTATGAGAGCCGCGAAGAGCTCGAGGCGAACGAGTCTGTCAAGGCGTGTATCGAGCGCATACGCCTCGCGGCAGGACCGCTGATGAATCTGGGCGACGTCGCGAAAAAGTCCGTCCCCAAGATGACTCTGGTCGCTGCGCCCATCCATGGCGGCGCTATCATGACCCGAAGCTTCATTCCCCATCGCGTGCACGCCTCGATTGGCGTTTTCGGGGCGCTGAGCGTCGCGACGGCCTGCATGTTCCC
>JAPSJG010000219.1 GCA_031178305.1 Sinorhizobium sp. | reverse complement strand
TATCTGTTTGCCGAGACCGTGTTCCGCACGCAGCGCGAACTCTTCTTCGATAGCCTGACCCAGCTGGTCTCTTCGCCTCGGTCATCGGAGATTGCCGTTGTCGACATCGACCGGAAAGCTTACGAGGCGCGCTCGGGAACCTGGGACAGGGCGGCGACCGCCGATCTCCTGTCGCGGCTTGCGGCCGCAGGGGCAAAGACGATCGCGGTCGACCTCGTGTTCAGCTCCGAATGCGGCCCCCTCTCCGCCGACAATGCCGCCCTTGCTTCCGCGATCGGCGAAGCGCCCGTAGTATTGGGTTTTCTGGCGGCCGCGCACACGCTCGAACGCCCGCGCCCGGTTCCGCCGCTTGCCTTGTGGCGGCCGCTTGCAACTCCCGATACCTGGTTCATCGAGGGCGCAGAAACCTCCTGTCCAGCCTTCATGGATCGCTCGAAAGCCGCCACGGCCGCCTTCCTCGTCGGCGACAAGGATGCGCGCGTCCGGCGGGCGCAGGCCTTCGCCATTCTCGGCGATGCTGCCTATCCGGCGCTCGGCATCGAAGCGGGCCGGCTTGCGGCCGAAAGCAGCACGCCGGTGCTCGGTGGAGCCCCACCCTGGCTCCGGCTCGACCACGCGCTCATCCCCCTCGACGAGGAAGGCAATCTTCGTTTCGTCGCCAGTTCGCAGGAAGCGATCGCCGCACGCACGCTTTCGGCGGCCAACCTCCTGGAGGATGGGGCCGAGAGGGAGCGTCTCGCCGGCAAGCTCATATTCGTCGGCAGTAGCATGCCGAGCCTCGGCGGCCTCAGGCCGACCGCCTCCATGCCGCTTCAACCCTCGGTGCAGATACATGCCGATATCGCCAACGCGGTCATGACCGGATTCGTGCCGTATCGCGCGAGCAATCTGACGCTCTTCGAAGCGCTGTTCAGCCTCGCCGCAGGCGTTCTGATTGCGATTGGCGCAACGAAGCTCCGCCCCTTGATGGCGCTCGCGCTTGCTTTCGCTGCCCTCCTTGCGGTCACCGCCGGCGCGGGGGCGACCTATGGCGCGACCGGGCTGCTCGTCGATGCGGTCACCATTTCGGCGGCACTGTCGGCCGTGCTCGTTGTCACCAGCACGCTGCAGCTTGCCCGCGTGCGACGCTCCGAGGCGATCGCCCGGCAAAAATTTTCCCAATACCTGCCGCAATCGGTCGTGGCGCGATATATCGACGATCCGGATCATGGCCGCGTAGCCGGCGAGGAGCGCGTGGTCACGGCCCTCTTCACCGACATCGAGGGCTTTTCGACGCTTTCTCAGAAACTCGCGCCGCGCGCGCTCGTAGCGCTGCTCGACGTCTATTTCACCGAGGTGAATGCGCTCGTCGCTCGCCATGGCGGGATGGTCGACAAGGTGGTGGGCGACGCCGTCCATGCTCTCTTCAACGCGCCGGAGGACCTGCAAGGCCATGTCGACAAGGCCATCCAATGCGCAATGGCGATCCACGCCCTGACCGAGGAGATGCGCAGCCGTCCGCACTTCGCCGAGCAGGGTTTCGGCAGGACGCGGATCGGCATCGAAACCGGGCCGGCGGTGCTCGGAGAGGTCGGCGCGGGCGGGAAGCTCGATTATACGGCCCATGGCGACGCCGTAAACCTCGCTGCCAGGTTGCAGGAGGCGAACAAGTTCCTCGGGACCGCGATCTGCATCGGTCCGGCTGCCGCCGCGCAATCCTCGATCGGGCTTCGCGGCCTCGGCGCACACGATATCCGCGGTTTCGGAACGATGGAGCTCTTCACCGTCTCCTGCGGCGCCGAGCGGCCGCCGTAGGTCACGATGATTTTAGGTCGGATCGACCTAAAATCATACCGTGATCGATTCTAGGAAGTTAGCGCGGGCGGGAGACCGCGCACACTTTTCCTCATCTCCCGCTAGATCAGCCCGACGCTCGCATAGGCTTCGCGGATGCGCGCCTGCCCCCAATTGGCCGGTTCGCTCGGCGGCGCGCCCGGCCGATCGAAATCCACGCCTTGGCCAGCGCCGATCGTGCGGGTCACGCCGCCGCCTGCGACGCTGACGCTGCCGCGTTCCACGAACACGGCGAAGGCGGCGTCGCGGCTCGGACCGCAGAAGAACCTGGTCCCGCGCACACCGATCATGCCGAAGGCGGTCCGCACCGCGGCGTCGGTCTTCGGCGCGCCATGGGGTCGTTCGAACAGCATCCGGCCGAGCCCAAGTTCCAGCGTTCCGCCCTGCCCGGCGATGAAGTGATCGATCAGCAGTTCCGTTTGCGGACCGAGCAGTATGCGAGTCTCGCTGAGCGAGAGGTCGGCAAAGCTATTGGTGCCGGTCGTGACATAATCCCTGTCGAGAACGGTGCCGCCCGTGGCAAGTCGCTCCTCGTCATCGCCCTGCCGGCGACGAACGTTTCCGCGGATCTTCTCGGCCTTGCCGACTGCGGCTGCCGCTGCCGACCGCGGCAGGCCGGCAGCGAGAACCCCGAGGATCAGGCCGCACAGAACCAATCTTCTCCCCACACATCCCTGCCGCATCGACTGCGTCCATTGCATCGCGGCGCTCCCCAACTCGAGTTTGGCGGCCCCCAGGATAGACGGAAGCAGCGGCGGCGCAAGACGCCCTAGCTTCACGGGCCATCCGTTCCGGCGGGCCGGCAGTTTCCTGCGGAACAGTTAGGGCCGAACGACTGTTCTAGGAATACCCTGGAGATTTAGGGAGACCGGCATGGATAAGCGTCTCAATCCCAATGCACCCCTCGTCAGCGCTCTTCTGATGTCAGCGCTCACCCTGACCGCGGCCGCACTTCCCCCGGCGCATGCCTCCGATCTCACAGTCTCCGAGCAATGCGACAAGGAGGCTGGCAGCGAACTCGACCTCGAGCGCAACATGTCGTTCCCGCCCGTCGCCACCGAAGACATTCGCATCGGTATCGCGCTCTCCGCCTGCCGCGAAGCCTATAATCAGAATGGCGGCCCGCGCATACAGTTTCAGCTCGCGCGTGTCCTCGACCGGGCGGGGGAGAAGCTGAAGTCACATGGCATCATCGGCGAAGCCGCGCGAAACGGCCATGCGCTCGCAATGGTCCATTACGGCGCCCTGCTTGCCGAACGCGGCGAAGAGAAGGAGGCTTTCGACTTCTACCGGCGCGCCGCAGCCGCGGGGAATGCACTTGCCGCCCATAATCTCGGCATCGCCTACCGCGACGGTATCGGGACCGCCCCGCACGGCGAGCTGGCCGCTCGATGGTTGGCGCACGCGGCGCAACTCGGCGAGGCGGGCGACCGAAGCAGGACTCTTCAGGCCGCCGCCCTGGCAACGGAGAATCGTATCGAGTGATGAGGACTCGGGCTCTGCCGGATCCGCGATATTGAGAGCCCGTCCACACGTCCGGCGACCAAAGGCGACAAGTCCGTCGATCGCCGCGTCAGCCATTCGCCCAAAGATGCCTCTTGACGGGAGCGCCGAGGCGCAGGAGCGTGCGGCAGGACACATCTGTCGCGGGGGCGCCATGACGAAACTCATCATCTTCACCGATCTGCACATGGTTCCCGAAGGCATGACGATCATCGGGATCGATCCTTACCGACGCCTTGCCAACGGAGTTGCCCACGTCAACCGTTTCCATGCCGATGCCGATCGGGTGATCTTCGCCGGCGATCTGGCGCATTATGCGGACCGCGCCTCCTACAAACGGCTGAAGGATTTGCTTTCGGAACTTATTCCCCCCGCCGCGATCATGATCGGCAATCATGATAGGCGTGAGGTTTTTCTTGATGTCTTCGCCGATGCGGCAACCGACGAGAGCGGCTTCGTGCAGCAGACGATCGACTTTGCCGATTGCCGTGCCGTGCTGCTCGACACGCTGTTTGCTCCGCCCTACGAATACCCGACGAGCCACGCTGGGCATCTGTGCGACAGGCGGCTGGAATGGCTCGATCGGCAACTCGGCGGGGCTGGTGAAAGGCCGGTGCTCCTCTTCATGCATCACCCCCCGCATGCAAGCGGATTTGCCGGTATCGACATGATCCGCCTCATCAACGAGGAGGAGTTCTACCGGCTCGTGAAGCGCCACGGCAATGTGCGGCACATCTTCGCCGGCCATGTCCATCGCACGATCAGCGGTTCCTGCCGCGGCATTCCCTTCTCGATTTTCAAGAGTCCGGTGCACCAGCAGCCCATGCCCTTCGACATTGTCGATGCATCCCTTTCCGTCGACGAGCCGGCCGCCTACGGCATCGCCGTCGTCACCGCCGACGGGGTGCTGGTTCATACCGAGGATTACGAAATCGCCAGGCGCGATGCGGTCTTCGCGTGACGCCATTCCGGCCTGTCCCGCTTCGTGATAGGCTGGCCACCATGACCGTTTTCCATTCCGCCGCCCCGTCCTTCGACTGCCAGAACTGCGGCGCATGCTGCGCCTTTTCAGCCGACTGGCCGCGTTTCTCTCTGGAGACGGAGGAGGAACTCGAGCAAATTCCGGCGGAGTTCATAGCCGCCGACCTTGGTGGGATGCGCTGCGACAACGACCGCTGCACGGCGCTTCAAGGCACGCTCGGAAAAAGCGTCGCATGCAGGGTCTATGCCGCGCGCCCGATCGTCTGCCGCACCTGCATGCCCGGAGATGACGAATGCCTGCTGGCACGCGAGCGGCTTTTCGGGGCCGCCGCCTTCATGTGAACATTCGGATCATCCCGAAAAATACCGTATGTTCACCTATATATCAGCGCAGATGTGCAGAATTATCCGGCAGTTATACGAATTTGACGGATAGATGTTCAGTTTGAAGAAGCGTATCTTCTGCCCAGAATTCGAGGCCGCACCAAGCCGGCTTCGAGCCCTTGTGGAGGACCGCATTCTATGAGCCAGACCCCGCTTCAAAGACCTGCCGCAGCCGAGCAAGCCGCGCACGCACCCTTCTCCGATTTCGCGCCGCCGATCCGGCCGCAGACCACGCTCCGCCAGGCGATCACCGCCGCCTATCGCCGGCCGGAGACGGAATGCCTGGCGCCGCTTGTCGAGGCAGCCACAGTGCCGCAGGAGACGCGGGAGGCCGCCGCGAAAACTGCCCGCAAGCTGGTCGAAGCCTTGCGCGCCAAGCACACCGGCTCAGGCGTCGAGGGGCTGGTGCAGGAATATTCGCTTTCGAGCCAGGAAGGCGTCGCGCTTATGTGCCTGGCGGAGGCGCTGCTGCGCATCCCCGACGCGGCGACGCGCGATGCACTGATCCGCGACAAGATCGCGGACGGCGACTGGAAATCGCATCTCGGCGGCGGCCGCTCGCTTTTCGTCAACGCCGCTACCTGGGGCCTTGTCGTGACCGGCAAGCTGACGTCGACCGTCAACGACCGCAGCCTTTCCGCAGCGCTGACGCGGCTCATCGCCCGCTGCGGCGAACCGGTGATCCGCCGCGGCGTCGATATGGCGATGCGGATGATGGGTGAGCAGTTCGTCACCGGCGAGACGATCAAGGAGGCGCTTCAGCGCTCGAAAGAGCTCGAGAAAAAGGGCTTCAGCTATTCCTACGACATGCTCGGCGAAGCGGCGACGACGGCCGCCGATGCGGCACGCTATTACAAGGACTACGAGACGGCCATCCAGGCGATTGGCAAGGCGTCCGCCGGCCGCGGCATCTATGAGGGTCCGGGAATCTCGATCAAGCTCTCGGCTCTGCATCCGCGCTACTCGCGGGCGCAAGCGGCGCGCGTCATGGGCGAACTGCTGCCGCGCGTCAAGGCGCTCGCCGTGCTCGCCAAGAAATACGATATCGGCTTCAATATTGACGCCGAGGAGGCGGACCGGCTGGAGCTCTCCCTCGATCTCGTCGAAGAACTCTGCCTGGACGCCGATCTTGCCGGCTGGAACGGCATGGGCTTCGTGGTGCAGGCCTATGGCAAGCGCTGCCCCTTCGTGCTCGACTATATCATAGACCTCGCGCGGCGTTCCGGCCGGCGCATCATGGTGCGGCTCGTCAAGGGTGCCTATTGGGACGCTGAGATCAAACGGGCACAGCTCGACGGGCTCAAGGATTTCCCGGTCTTTACCCGCAAGATCCACACCGACGTCTCCTATATCGCCTGCGCCCGCAAGCTACTCGAGGCGACCGACCTGGTCTTCCCACAGTTTGCGACTCACAACGCGCAGACGCTCGCCACCATCTATCACATGGCGGGCAAGGACTTTCAGGTCGGCAAATACGAGTTCCAGTGCCTGCACGGCATGGGCGAGCCGCTTTACGAAGAGGTCGTCGGTCCCGACAAGCTCAACCGGCCTTGCCGCATCTATGCACCCGTCGGCACGCATGAGACGCTGCTTGCCTATCTCGTCCGCCGCCTGCTCGAGAACGGCGCCAACTCCTCCTTCGTGCACCGCATCGCCGATCCAACGGTTTTGGTCAGCGAGCTCATCGCCGATCCGGTGGAGATTGTCCGCGCCATGCCGGTCGTCGGCGCGAAGCATGACAAGATCGCCCTGCCGGCCGAGCTTTTCGGCGATTCCCGCAGGAATTCCGCCGGGCTCGACCTCTCCAACGAGGCGGCGCTTGCCGCGCTGACGGAGGCGCTGAAGGGGAGCGCCGCGATTGCGTGGACCG
>JAPSJG010000218.1 GCA_031178305.1 Sinorhizobium sp. | reverse complement strand
CCCGGCGATCCGCAGCTCCGCCACCTATTACGATGCCTGGGTCAGCCATCCCGAACGCATCGGCATCGAGCTGTTGCGCGACGGTTTGTCCGCCGGGCCAAACGCCGGGGCGCTGAACTACGCGGTGATCGAGCAGGCCGGCGCCGGGGAGTTCCTGCTGCGCGACTGCATCTCTGGGGAAGTACTCCCGATGCAACCGCGGCTGGTCATAAACGCCACCGGCGGCTGGATTGATATCGCAAACGGCACGCTGTTTCCCGCAGACGCCCGACCCGCGCCGCTGATGGGTGGCACGAAGGGCTCGCATCTGATCATCGACAATCCAGCACTCCGCGACATGCTCGACGGGCACATGATCTATTACGAGAACGAGGACGGCCGCATCTGCATCCTCTTTCCCTATCTCGGAAAGGTGCTGGTCGGCTCGACGGACATCCGCGTCGACGATCCCGACGCAGTGCGGTGCGAGGCCGATGAGCAGGACTATATCCTGCAATCGCTTGCCTTCGTACTGCCGGGCGTGCGCATCCGACCGGAAGAGATCGTTTTCCAGTTCGCCGGCGTACGCCCGCTGCCGGTGAGCAATGACAGCTTCACAGGCCGCATCCCGCGCGACCACTTCTGCACCGTGCTCGAAGGCCGCGACGGCGGACCGCCGGTGCTCTGCATGATCGGGGGCAAATGGACGACCTTCCGCTCATTCGGCGAACTCGCCGCCGACATGGCGTTGGAGCGGCTTGGCCGGAGCCGCCGTGTCGACACGGCGGATCGCGCTTTCGGCGGCGGACGGGCATTTCCAAAAGACCGTAGCGGCTGGATTCGGGACATGGCGGCACCGATGGGCCTTTCGCTCGATCGCGCCGCAACGCTTTTCGAGCGCTACGGCACAGATGCAGAGAACGTTGTTCGCTTCACCGCCGCAGGGCCGGACCACCTCTTGCCCCATGCCAGCTATAGCGCCCGTGAACTTCTGTATCTTATCCGCACGGAGGCGGTCGAGCATCTGGACGACCTGCTCCTCCGGCGCACGACGCTCGCCATCACCGGGGAGCTTTCCCTCGAGATGGCCGAGGCCGCGCTCGACCTGCTTGCCGCCGAAAAGGCCTGGCCGGCACCGCGCAAGGCCGGGGAGAAAAGCCGCTTTCTCACCCTCATGCGAGAGCGCCACGGCGTCGCGGAGGCAACCCTTTCCGCAAGGAACGAACAAAGGAGTGAATTATGCGAAACAACCGCAAGGTCCGAATGAACCGGCTGTTCGGCAACGGCCGTTGCCTGGACGTGGCGATCGATCACGGCGTGTGCAACGAGCTTTCCTTCCTCGAAGGGCTGGAGAACATGCCGGTCGTGGTGAAAACGCTCGTCGATGCCGGACCCGACGCGATCCAGATGAACTACGGCCAGGCCGACCTGCTGCAAGACCTTCCCGGCAAGGACAAGCCGGCCCTCGTCATGCGCATCGACATGGGAAATCCCTACAACCGCATCCGCCATCGCGATATGTGGGCGGTTCTGCAGAACGAGGCCGAGCCGCTGATCGGCGCGCTTCAGATGGACGCCGCCTGCGTGGTGGTCAACCTCTTCATGCTGCCGGACGAGCCCGATCTTTTCCGCCAATGCGTCCAGAATATCGCCCGCGTGCGTGCCGAGAGCGAGAAATACGGCATGCCGTTGATGATCGAGCCGCTCGTGATGCAGCCCGTCACTGAGCGAGGCGGCTACATGGTCGATGGTGACGCCGAAAGGATCGTCACCTTGACGCGGCTTGCCCGCGAGATGGGCGCCGACATTATCAAGGCCGACCCGACGACGGACCCGGAGGATTTCCACCGTGTCGTGGAGGCGGCGCGCTGCCCGGTTCTGGTGCGCGGCGGCGGCAAGGAGGATCTTCGCGCCGTCTTCGACAAATCCGCCGCCTTGATGCGGCAGGGTGCTATGGGCATGGTCTATGGCCGCAACATTTACCAGCACGCCAATCCGAGCGCCGTCGTGCGCGGCCTGATGGCGATCGTGCATGCGGATGCGGGCGGCGACGAAGCCTTCGCGCTCTATCAGCAGGGGTAATGGCGTAAACGAACCTTGGGAGGGGTTCCGAATGGCAGACTATCTTTTGGGGATCGACACCGGCAACACCGTCGTCAAGGCGGTGATCTTCGACCGGACGGGACGGGAACTCGCGCATGCGGGGGAGGAGGGCCACAGCCGCATGTCATGCCCTGGCCATGTCGAGCGCGACCTCGGCGAACTCTGGGCCCATGCCAAGCGCGTCATCCGCACCTGCCTCGACAGGGCGGGCATCGAGGCGACCCAAATCGCCGCGATCGGCTGTGCCGGCCATGGTAATGGACTTTATGCGCTCGATCGCGACGGTGAACCGCTCCTCGGCATCCAGTCGCTCGACACACGTGCGACGGGCCTCGTCGAGGAATGGGCGACGGAAGGCGTGGGCGACCGGACCTACCCGATCGCCCGCCAACGCCCATGGCCTTCGCAGACTCCGACATTGCTCGCCTGGCTGAAGCGCAATCGCCCGAACGTCTTCAAGCGCATCGGCACCGTGTTCTTCTCCAAGGATTTTGTCGTCAACCGCCTGACGGGGAGCCGCGTCAGCGAGGTCTCGGACATGTCGGGCGCCGGTCTGCTCGACCTTGCGGCGCGCCGCTACGACAAGGCACTGATGGAGGCTTACGGGCTTGCCGATTGCATGGACCTGTTGCCGCCGCTTGTCGAAAGCGCCGACATCGCAGGAACGGTGACGGAGGCGGTTGCGAAAGAAACCGGCCTTGCCGCGGGTACGCCGGTGATCGGCGGGCTCTTCGACGTCGTCGCTTCGGCCCTTGGTTCCGGCGTTTCGCGCACCGGCAGCGCCTCGATCATCGCCGGCACCTGGAGCATTAACCAGGTCATCATTGACGGTCCCGATCTCGATGGCCCCGTTTTCATGTCCTCGACCTTCGACCGCACCCGTTACATGGCGATGGAAAACAGCGCCACCTCGGCAGCAAATCTTGAATGGCTTGTGCGGGAGTTCTTCGAGGGGGAGCATGCGCAGGGTGTATCGCCGTTCGATGCCTGCTGTGCGCTCGCTGCGCCGCTCGAGCCCGCGGCGGACGATCCGCTGTACCACCCCTATCTCTACGGCGCCCAGCAGGACGGCCGTGCGCGGGCCGGCTTCTACGGAATCGCCGGCTGGCACGGCAAGGGGCACCTGATCCGCGCCCTTCTGGAGGGCGTCGCATTTGGCCACCGCCAGCATATCGAGGCGCTCCGGGGGGCGGGTGCCGCTTTCGAGGAAGCCGTGCTTTCTGGCGGCGGATCACGGAGCCACCTGTGGCCGCAGATCTTTGCCGATGTGCTCGGCGTTCCCGTTTCCGTCGCCCTCTCGCGGGAAACGGGCGCGCTGGGTGCTGCGATCGCGGCAGGGACGGGCGTCGGTCTCTTCGCCGATTTCACCGATGGCGCGGCCGCCATGGTGCGTGTCGACCGCGAATATAGGCCGAACGGCGGGCTCGCCGCTCACTATAATCGACGCTATGCGCTCTACAAGGACATAGCAGAGACCATGACCCCGCTTTGGCGGCGGCTTTCGGAGATCACAGGCCGGGAGACGGGAGTTGCAGTATGACCATGCATGACACCGAAGTGCCGGTGGACCAAGGCATATATGACTTCATCATCGTCGGCGCCGGCTCGGCTGGCTGCGTCCTCGCAAACCGGCTCTCGACTGATCCCGGGAACCGAGTGTTGCTGCTCGAAGCAGGCGGCAGCGACCGCTACCACTGGGTCCACGTGCCGATCGGCTATCTCTACTGCATGGGTAATCCGCGCACCGACTGGATGATGAAGACGGCTGCGGAAGCCGGCCTCAACGGCCGCGTATTGAACTATCCCCGCGGAAAGGTGCTCGGCGGCTGCTCGTCTATCAATGGCATGATTTATATGCGCGGCCAGGCTGCCGACTACGATGGCTGGCGGCAGGCGGGCAATGCCGGCTGGGGTTGGGACGACGTGCTGCCCTATTTCCTGAAATCGGAGGACAATTACCGCGGCAAGTCCGCCGTGCACGGGGCAGGCGGCGAGTGGCGCGTCGAGCGCCAGCGTCTCTCCTGGCCGATCCTCGACGCATTCCGCGATGCGGCGGAAGAGCTCGGGATTCCAAAGACCGACGACTTCAACGATGGTGACAATGAGGGTTCCGGTTATTTCGAAGTCAACCAGCGCGGTGGCGTGCGCTGGAACACAACAAAAGCCTTCCTGCGGCCGGCAAAGAAGCGCAAGAATTTGCGCGTCCTGACCGGTGCCGAGACCGAACGGCTGGAATTTGACGGCAAGGTGGTCACCGGCGTGCGGTTCCGCTTTGGGCGCCGCCTCTGCAGGGCTCGTGCATCACGCGAAGTGGTGTTGTCGGCTGGCGCCATCAACTCGCCAAAAATCCTGGAGCTGTCGGGCATCGGTCGACCGGATCTGCTGTCCGCCCTCGGCATACCCGTCCATCACGAACTTCTGGGCGTTGGCGAGAACCTTCAGGACCACCTGCAGATCCGCGCCGTCTTCAAGATCGAAGGCGCGCGCACACTGAATCAGCTTTATCACAATCTCTTCAGCCGGGCCGGCATGGGTCTGCAGTATGCCATCAGCCGGTCCGGTCCGCTCTCCATGGCGCCGAGTCAGCTAGGGATCTTTGCCAAGAGCGATCCGGCCGTCGCGACGGCCGATCTCGAATACCATGTCCAGCCGCTCAGCACTGACCGGCTGGGGGAGCCGTTGCACCGCTACCCGGCCGTCACGGTCTCCGTCTGCAATCTCCGGCCCGAAAGCCGCGGCACGGTGCATGTAACTACGCGCGACGCCGCGCTGCCGCCGGAAATCCGCCCGAATTATCTTTCGACCCATGGTGACCGGCTGCTTGCTGCTAAATCCATTCGCCACGCGCGCAGCCTCATGCAGACCAAGTCGATTTCATGCTTCCGGCCAGAGGAAGTGCTTCCCGGCCCGGCGTACGACAGCGACGAGGATCTGATCCGCCGCGCCGGCGACATCGCCACGACCATTTTTCACCCGGTCGGCACCTGCAAGATGGGCAATGACCCTATGGCGGTGGTGGACCCGTATTTGCGCGTGCACGGGATCGACAGATTGCGTGTCGTCGACGCCTCTATCATGCCGACGATTGTCTCCGGCAACACGAACTCACCGGTGATTATGATCGCGGAGAAGGCATCGGAAACTATTCTGAAGCGGTTGTGAGCATTTGAGAGAGACGATTCCGATGCATTCGCCGCTCCATCACGGAGCTCTGGTCGCGGTTTGAAGAGCCGGGCCTGCTTGACCGTTTCCCCGACCGGTGACGGCTGCGTAGCCAGCACTGCGGGCGGCGTTCGGACGCGTTACGACCGCGACGGCGGGTTATTGGAGGAGAAGCTGTAGCGCGCGATCCGCCACTCGCCGTCCTCCCCGCGATGCATGAGAAACAGTTCCTAGTTCTTATCAGCGCCGGACTGACCATTGGCCAGCAGTTTGACGGTACCTTCGGAACTCGAGCGGGCAAGAGCCCCAGTCGTCGGAGAGAAGCTTGATCTCGTGGTGAAGTGGGGTGAATGGCTGTAGGAACGAACCATGTGTGTTGCATGAGCGTTTGTCAGCAAAGGTATTTTGTTGATCGGCCGCATTCATGGAGGATTTGAAGCAAGGACCTGCACGCGGAGAGGAGGAGCGGCCCGGTTCGTTCGTGGCATTTCCCTATGACCGCATGACGGTCGAGCGGTTCATGAAAGCCTTCCCGCGTGCCAGATGGAATGATGAGAGGCTTAGCTGGTTCGTTCCAGGGAAAACGGCTGCCCGACGGGTAGACAGCTGGTTGGCGCGTGAAGCCGAGCGTCAGGACGTGCATGGTGACCTTAAGGGCCGCGATGCCTACGCGTTTGACCCAATTGCGAGTCCCTACCTGGAGGTTGGTGACGATCTGCGTGTCCGAACGCCCTATTCGAAAACCGTGCTCGAGCAGCTGCGTGCAATTCCTTGGGCGCACTGGGACGAGGAGTCACGGGTTTGGCGCGTGCCGTTCCGGTCCTATGAGGAACTGCGGCGGCGATGGCCGACGATCGAATCGGCCGCACGTCGGGGCGAACCTGAAGAAAGAAAACGCCATCGCGAGCAAAAGAAGAACTCGCCGGAGCAAAAGGCGTTGCGTCAGCGCGCGGCCGAACGGCGACGCCGCCGCTATCCCTTGCCGGCCGATGATCTGCCGCCGCTCGGCCTGCCTGTCGCTACACATCAGTATGGAATTGTCGTCTTCACCGATATATCGGGAGAACTAGTTGAGCCGCATCCCATAACTGATTTCTATCCTCAGATGCGCGGCGCCAAAACGGACTTGGTGTGGGGAATTTGGCGCGCGCCGACGCTGCCTGAGCTCGTTGCGACTTGGCCTGCCAGGCATGAGCCGGCGCTGACTGACTATCGGCGAGGCTGGTGGCAGCCGACGCTTGCTGAACTTAGAATTTCCCGTCGGAATGCCCGTTCCCTTGAGCGTCGGAGGCAAACACGCGAGCTTCGCCGCCTGTCGCAACGGCACCAGCAGGATGGAGACGCGGACGGCAGCG
>JAPSJG010000217.1 GCA_031178305.1 Sinorhizobium sp. | reverse complement strand
TTCGGCAGCAGCAACTCGCGGCGCAGCCGGACGATCTCCTCATGCGAGCGGCCGGTCCGGGAGAAAAATTCCGGCGCAATGCCCGCGAAAGTCGCGGCGTCCGGAAAGAGCTCGGCCCAGACATCGAGGTAGCGCCCCTCGCCGACGCCGAGGATTTCGGTGGCCGAAAGGCGCGTGTCGGTTGAAATCTGCAGGTGGAGATGCGGCGCCCAGCCGCCGTTCTCCTCCGGCGCTCCCATTTCGCCGACGAGCGCGCCGGGCTGCAGCCTGTCGCCCGGCTTCAGGCGGCTGGCGGCTTCATGGGCAAGGTGCCCCCAGAGCGTCACGAAGGACGGGCAACCGTCGGGCTCGTGCCGAAGCGCGACAAGGCAGCCGTAGCCGAGCGGCTCTCTTTCGATCTCGGCGCTGACGACGGTGGCGGCAAGCGGCGTATGGAGGCTGGTGCCGGCCGGCATGAAGAGGTCGAGGCCGAGGTGACGCGTGCGGCGGGTATCTGCGATCAGACGGGAGACGAACATGTCGCCCGCATAGACGGTGCGGGCCTCGCCCCAGGGGCCGATGCCGAGCGCCACACCGCCCGCACGGCAATGCGCTTCCCAGATCGCCTGAGCCTCGTTCGGGCGTTCGCTGGCCGAAGCGACGGTCATCGGATGGCCGGGCTCGCCATAGGGCACGAGGTCGGCCGGGTAGGTCGCAACCGGCCGCTCGAAGATCGGCCAAAGCTGCTTGCGGTTCCGTTCGATCCAGGCGCTGACGGCGCACGCGCCGGCAACCGCCTCGAAGCCGCAGGCATGGCGAAGGATCGCGGTCGCAAAGCACCGGTTCATGGCATCGAGCTTGCGCAGGAGCGCCCAGGCCGGTTTCTCACTGACGGCGAGATAGGGATTGCCGTCGACCTCGGCGCGGCGCGAGGCCGACATCGTCACCGACGTGACCAGCCGCATGGCGATGAGGTCGACGAGCAGTTCTATCTCCTCCTCGACAAGCGGGTATTCCGAATGGAAGCCGCGGGCGATGGCGGCGGCTGCGCCGATCGGATCGGCATGGTCGAGCCCGGCATAGGCGGCGGCGATCGCCACATCGGCAATTACCGGCGTGTAAAGCGCGTCGCCGAAATCGATGATACCGGCGATGCGGTCGTGATCGCTTTCATCGACCAGCACGTTCCAGTCATTGGCGTCGTTATGGATGACACCTGCACGAAGCATCGGGAGTCGCGGCGCAACTTGCTCCTCGAAACGCGTGATGAAGCGCTCGAGAAGAGCTCGGTCGCCTGCGTCGGCTATGTGATGCAGTCGGTCGGCGGAACGGCCGGCATGGCGGATGTCCCAATCGAGGTCGCGCAGCGCCCCCGGATGCATAAAGCCCTTGAGTGCGGCATCGAAGCGGCCGAGGATCTGGCCAAAGGACCGAAGCGCCGCGTCGCTGCGCCGGGACTGGGCGAGCGGCAGGCCCGGCAGCCAGCTTACGAGCCGCAGCCGATGGGTGAGCCCGCGTGAGCCCGTCGCCTCGGCAAGGGTTGCGCCCGATAGCGTTGGGCGGAGATGCGGGACTGGAAGGTCGCCGGTGCGCTCGCCAAGGTGCCGCAGCAGAGCCGTCTGGAAATCGCTCTCGATCTCCGGCTCAGCTGCGTTGACGATTTTCAGGATGTAGGTCGCACCGCCGGCGGTCACCTTGAAATTCTGGTCGCGCTCGCTGTCGAGCGGCGCGAGCGTTCCCTTCAAGCCGAAGTGCTGCGCAAGGAGCGCGCTTGCCTCTTCGGCTGAAAATTCCGGCTTCGTCTTCAGCATGTCGTTCATGATGCCCTCACTCTCGCGGGGAGAGTTGCATGGCAGACGAAGGTGTGCATCCGGCAATTCGCCGGTTGTGCCGGCATTGTGTTCGTTCTAACCGTCGTTTTGCCGGCGCTTTTTCTTCGCCGGCCATGGGAGGCTGCATTGCAGGATATCGACGCGACCGATCGGTCAATCCTCAGCATCCTGAGCCGCGAGGCGCGCATTCCAATGAAGTCGCTCGCGGGGCGGATCGGGCTGTCGCGCAGCGCCACGGCGGAGCGCGTTGCGCGACTGGAGAAGGCCGGCGTCATTCGGGGCTACCGCGCCGATATTGGCCAACTGGAGGAAGATCAGATCGAGGCCTTTCTGCTCGTCACGCTCAAGCGCACCCCCTCGCTCGGCGTGCTCGACAGGCTCGCCGGCTTTTCCTCGGTCCGGCGGGTCTTCTCCGTCAGCGGCCAGCTCGACCTGGTGGTCGAGGTGAAGGTGGCATCGATCAATGCCTTGAACGAACTGCGCAACGAAGTGGCTGGGCTCGACAATGTCGAGGACCTCACGACGTCGATCGTCCTTCGGCGTGAGATCGAGCGAAGTTGATGGCCTTTCGGCCAGACGACAGGCGCTACCTACCCCTCGCTCAGCATCTCCGTCTCGCCGCTCAGGCGAGCGACCAGGCTGCGGCGGACGCGGCCGATGTCGCGTGCCGGGGGTTCGCCGAAGTGGCGGGCGTATTCGCGGCTGAATTGCGACGGGCTCTCGTAGCCGACCCGGTGGCCGGCATCGCCGGCATCCAGGCGCTCCTCCAGCATCAGACGCCGCGCCTCCTGCAGGCGCAGCTGTTTCTGGTATTGCAGCGGGCTCATGGCCGTGATCGCCTTGAAGTGATGGTGCAGGGAGGAGACGCTCATGCTGACGCGGCTTGCAAGATCCTCGATTCGCAGTGGCCGCGCATAATGTTCCTTCAACCAGGCAACGGCGCGGCCGATCTGGTGCGGCTGGCTCTCCGCCGTCGCCATCTGCCGCAGCTTGGCACCATGGGGGCCGATCAGCAGTCGATAAAGGAGTTCCTGCTCGATCAGCGGCAGCAGAACGGCAATCTCCTCCGGCCGCTCTAAGAGGCGCAGCAGCCGCAGCGCTGCGTCCTCGAGATCAGGCGTAAGCTTGCTGACCGTCATGCCCCGGGGCGAGTCGGGCGACGTCATCGGCAGGTCACCGATCCGGTCGATGAGCGTTGCAATCCTGCCCGCGTCGATTTGAAAATTCATGCTGAGATAAGGCTGTTCCGGCGACGCCTGGACCTGCCAAAGCGTCGGCAGGTCAATCGAGGTCAGCAAATAGTCGGAGGCGCCATAGAGGAGCGTCTCTTCGCCCAGCACGACACGCTTGGCCCCCTGCACGATGATCGCCAGGCCCGGCTTGGATACGGCGCAATTCAGCTTGGCGGCATTCGAATGGCGATGAACGCTGAGGCCGGGCACGACCGTCGGAAAGTCACCGTTCTCTTCGGCGATCCGGGCAATAATGTCGATCATCTCCTGGCGCGACGTCCCTGGTGTAGCGGTCATATTCGGCGGTCTTTCCAGTGGTTTAGGTCTCTGCGGGGATGCGGCATAGATGGGGCCGCGAGACTGTGTCGCCATCGTAGCGCGGCCCTTCTTGCAGGATCGTACAAGAATTTTGCAGGATCGCTCTAACGCAACGCCGTCGAGAACAGCATAGTCTGCTCCGCCGTCCGCAGTCCAGGCATTCGCGGGCGCCACTCCCAGATACGAAGGACAGACCATGGCCATTGCAAGAGGATATGCGGCAACTGACGCATCGAAGCCGCTCGCTCCTTTCACCTTCGAGCGCCGCGAACCGCGCGACGACGATGTGGTTATCGACATCAAATATTGCGGCGTCTGCCACTCCGACATCCACCAGGCCCGCAATGAGTGGGGCAATTCAACCTTCCCCATGGTTCCGGGCCACGAAATCGTCGGCATCGTTCGGGCGGTCGGATCCAAGGTCACCAGGTTCAAGATCGGCGATCGCGTCGGTGTTGGCTGCTTCGTCGATTCCTGCACCACCTGTGCCACCCGCGACCTTGATCTCGAACAATATCTTCCCGGCCTCGTACCAACCTATAATGGCGTAGAGGCCGACGGAAAGACCCCGACCCAAGGCGGCTATTCCGATCACATCGTCGTCAAGGAGGGCTATGTTCTCTCCATTCCGGAGAACCTGCCGCTCGATGCGGCGGCGCCGCTGCTCTGCGCCGGCATCACGCTTTATTCGCCGCTCCGCCACTGGAAGGCCGGCCCCGGCAAGAAGGTGGCGATCGTCGGCATGGGCGGCCTCGGCCATATGGGCGTGAAGCTCGCCCATGCGATGGGGGCGGAAGTGACGGTGCTTAGCCAGAGCCTCTCGAAAAAGGAGGACGGGCTGAAGCTCGGCGCCGACCATTATTACGCGACGAACGATCCGGAGACCTTCAAGGCGCTTGCCGGCAGCTTCGACCTGATCATCTGCACCGTCGCCGCCGAGATCGACTGGAACGCCTATCTGAACCTGTTGAAGGTGGATGGCGATTTCGTGCTGGTCGGCATTCCGGAAAATCCGGTGCCGGTGCATGCCTTTTCGCTGGTGCCGGCCCGCCGCAGCATTTCCGGGTCGATGATCGGCTCAATCAAGGAAACGCAGGAAATGCTCGATTTTTGCGGCGAACACCGCATCGTCTCGGAAATCGAGACGATCGAGATGGGGCAGATCAACGAAGCCTATGAGCGGGTGACCAAGAGCGACGTGCGCTATCGCTTCGTGATCGACATGGCTTCGATCAAAGCGTGATGGATCTCCCGCTGCCGTTCAGACCAGCGGCAGCGGGCCGTCGTTCTTGATCTCTTCCATGACCGCATAGGTGCGCGTTTCCTTGACGCCCGGCAGCGTCCAAAGCACCTGGCCGAGGAAATTGCGGTAGGCGGCCATGTCCTCGAAGCGGGTCTTGACGAGGTAGTCGAAGCCGCCGGCGACCATATGGCATTCGAGAACGGCCGGGGCCCGCTTGATGGCTGCGGCGAACTGGTCGAAAACCTCCGGCGTCGTCTTGTCGAGCAGAACCTCGATGAAGACCAGGAGCCCGAAGCCGAGCTTGTGCGGATCGAGGCGCGCGCCGAAGCCGGAGACATAGCCCTCCTTCAAAAGCCGCCGAAGGCGCTCGCTTGTCGCCGTCGGCGAGAGCCCAATGCGATCGGCCAGCTCGAGATTGGTGATCCGCCCGTCCGCCTGCAGGATCTGGAGGATTCTGCGGTCGGTCTTGTCGATCTGATGCATTGCCGGCTCCCGGTTGCTTCTCTCAGGCGGCAAGTCGCGTTTCGGCGAGCTTCACCCAATAGGAAATTCCGTGCGGGATCGCCTCGTCGTTGAAGTCATAGGCAGGATGGTGCAGGCCGGCGGTATCGCCGTTGCCGATGAAGATGAAGGCGCCCGGACGGGCGAGCAGCATGTAGGAGAAGTCCTCGCCGCCCATCATCGGGTCGAGCGCGGCATTGACCTTGCCGTCGCCGGCAACGGTCGCGGCGACGGCAAGCGCATGAGCGGTTTCCGCCGGGTGATTGACCGTCACCGGGTAATTGCGGCCATAGCAGACGTCGACGGTCGCGCCGTAGGCGCCGGCGATGCTCTCGGCGATCTGGCGGATCCGCACCTCGCCGGTATCGCGCACATCCGGTGTGAGGGCCCGCACCGTGCCTGCGAGAACCGCCTGCTCCGGGATGACGTTGTGGGCGAAGCCGGCATTGAACTTGGTGACGGAAACGACGACCGAGGCCAGCGGATCGACGGTGCGCGATGCGATCGTCTGCAGGCCATTGACGATCTGGGCGCCGATGGCGATCGGGTCGATCGTCTTGTGCGGCTGCGCCGCATGGCCGCCACGGCCTTTGACGGTGATGGTGAACTCGTCGGTCGAGGCCATGATCGGGCCGACGCGACTGCCGAACTGGCCGACGGGCATGCCCGGCATGTTGTGCATGCCATAGACCTCATCGATGGCGAAGCGCTCCATCATGCCGTCCTTCACCATCTCGTTGCCACCACCGCCGCCTTCTTCGGCCGGCTGGAAGATGACGGCGACGTTGCCGGCGAATTTGCGTGTTTCGGCCAAATATTTCGCCGCGCCGAGCAGCATCGCCGTGTGGCCGTCATGGCCGCAGGCATGCATCTTGCCAGGCGTCGTCGAAGCCCAGTGCTTGCCGCTTGTCTCGGTGATCGGCAGGGCATCCATGTCGGCCCTGAGCCCGATGGTGCGGCCGGGGCCGAGATTGCCGCGAATGAGGCCGACAACGCCGGTGCGGCCGAGGCCGGTCACGATCTCGTCAACACCGAATTCCTTGAGTTTCCTTTCGACGAACGCTGCCGTATTTTCCACCGCGAACAGGAGCTCCGGGTTCATGTGGAGATGGCGCCGCCACTCGGTCACTTCGCTCTGGAGTTCGGCGGCGCGGTTCAAAATCGGCATGATATATCCTGTCGCTCTCTTTAGTGGATGGACGCGGCGGCCAAATCGCTGGGCTTTGCCATGTCCCGGCCATATAGGCTAAATAGCGGGACAATACGAGGCAACTCCGGAATTTCGAGGTTTGATCGTGGTGACTGTGGAATTCATGAGGCAGGGCAGGGCGAGGGCGGTGGTCGCTTTTGCAACCGCCTGTGCGGCATTTGCAATGACGGCTCTGCCGTCCCTTGCCAATCCGCGGCTCGTAGTCGATATCGACACGCTGAAGGTCTACGAGCATCAGGACATCTTCCAGAAATGGTATCCGGCATCACTGACCAAGCTGATGACCGCCTATACGACCTTTCGGGCGATCAAGGCAGGGCAGCTGACGCTT
>JAPSJG010000216.1 GCA_031178305.1 Sinorhizobium sp. | reverse complement strand
CGATCCGGTGCCGGTCGAAGCGGCCAAGATGCCCCCCGTCATATTCCTGCACCAGCTGCGTTCGGCTCGAAAAGAGTGTCGCGACCTGCTCCGATTGCAACGCGACGGCGAGTGCCGCCACGACGAAAATCGCACCGCAGAGGGCCAGAACGAATATTCTGAGACGGAACATTCCGCTGCGTTCCTTCAAGAGCATGATGAAGACCAGGGAGACGACGCAAAAGAGATAGAGCGCCCAGGCGGCCCGCGAGAAGGAGAGAAAGACGCCGAGCGTCAGTATCAGCAGGCCGGCGATCTTCAGAGGAGCGCGGTGAATCGGCTGCGTGAGCAGCCCGTGGAGCAGGTAGAGTGCCGGCGCGGCAAGGTAGGGACCGAATACGTTTGGATCCTGGAATGCGCCCTTTGCGCGGTCATACAGCGTGAAACTTGCCGCCCCCGGTATGGCGCCGAAGTAACCGAGAATGCCGAGCAGGGCGGTGATGATCGCCGCGGCGGTCCAGGCATTGAAGACGAGCGGCAGTCGGCGATGGCGGCCTTCGATGATGGCGGCAAAGAAGACAGCCGAGAGCGCGAGAAAGCCGGAGACGGCCATGTATATCTGCCCGGCCGAAAGATCGGCCATGACGGTCAGCGAGAGGATGCCGCCCATCATGAAGAGGGCGAGTAGGGCAAGCAGCGGAGCGATATGGCGGGAGATCTTGAGGCCGACGAGAGCCCATAAACCGATGAGGCCGATCAGGAAGACTTCATAGGGCGCGGGCTCCACGATGACGAAGCCCGAAAGGAACACGGCGAAAGCCATCAGGCTCGAACCGACAATGGTAATCGCGGCTCGTTGGGGGCGGAGCACGGAAGGATGGGTGACGCCCCCGGTGGTCAATAGGCGTTTTCCATGTTGAGCAGGCGGATCGGCGTCAGAAACAGGATCTTCATGTCGAAGAGCAGGGACCAGTTCTCGATGTAATAGAGGTCGAATGCCGTTCGTAAATGGATCTTCTCGTCGCTGTCGATTTCGCCGCGCCAGCCGTTGACCTGTGCCCAGCCGGTTACGCCGGGCTTGACGCGGTGGCGGGCGAAATAGCCATCGACGACATCCGCAAAGGCGCGATCCTGGGTCTGCGCGAGGACCGCGTGCGGCCGCGGCCCGACCAGCGAGAGTTCGCCTTTCAATACGTTGAAGATTTGCGGCAGCTCGTCGATTGAGGACTTGCGCAGGAAACGGCCGACGGGCGTGACACGCGGATCGCCCTTCGTCACCGCATTGCGTGCGGTCGGATCGGTCAGGTGCGTGTACATCGAGCGGAACTTATAGACGTCGATCACCTCATTGTTGAAACCATGCCGCTTCTGCTTGAAGATGATCGGACCGGGCGAAGTGAGCTTGACGGCCACTGCGGCAGCCAGCATTACCGGCCAGAGCAGCGCGAGCGCGACAATGCTGAAGAAGATGTCGAAGCATCGCTTGGCGACGGAATCCCAATCGGCGATCGGCTTGTCGAAAATGTCGAGCATGGGCACCTGGCCGACATGGGAGTAGCTGCGCGGGCGGAAGCGCAAATTGTTGGCGTGGGCCGCAAGGCGGATGTCGGCGGGAAGGACCCAGAGCTTCTTCAGAAGCGCGAGGATGCGATCTTCGGCCGTCAGCGGCAGAGAGAAGATCAACATGTCGATCCGCGCCATCCGCGCGAACTCGACCAGTTCATCGACCGTACCGAGCTTGGGATAGCCGGCGATGACATTCGGCGAGCGTCGTTCGTCGCGGTCGTCGAAAATGCCGCAGATGCGGATGTCGTTGTCGGGCTGGTGCTCGATGGCGCGGATAAGCTCCTTTGCGGGCGCGCCGCCGCCGATGATCACGGCGCGGCGTTCCATCGTGCCGTTGCGGGACCAATGCCGGATGGAATAGGCGATGAAGGCACGCTCGGCGACGAGGAAGATCGCGCCGGCGACGAACCATCCGCCGACCCAGACACGGGAATAGAGATGGCCGGATTTCAGAAAGAAGAGGATCAGGGCGATCGCGCCGAAGGTCGCGGCCCAGGCACCGAGTATGCGGGGGGCCATGCGAAACCATGCCCTGAGCGCCGGCACCTGATAGCTGTCGGCAATCTGCATGCCGATCACGGCGAGTGCCGAACCGCCGGCGAGGATGGCGAAATAGACCGGCAGATCTTCGAGCGACGGGCCGACATATTGCGTGTTAATGGCGTAGCCGATGGCAAAGAGGGCGCAGAAATCGAGAAGTCGGATCAGGCCGATCATCATTGCAGGCGAGTAGGTATCAGCTTGAAATTGCGCCGCAATCTGCCGTGCAAGCGGATTGAGGGCTGCGGGAGCTTTCTCGGCCCGCTTATCCTCCCGGTCGAGCGTTGCGATCTTCGACACCTTCTCGCGAAGCGCTTCGGTATCGAAGGTTTCGGGTCTGTCCATCTGGTTCATCGTGTCTTTCCAACGCAATCGTCCTTCGCCCGATAGCAGAAAGCCACTAAGAAACGCTTACGTCCTGCGCACGCGGGATGAGGAGAAGTGTGCGCGGTTCCCCCGCATCCCGTGCTAACCTTATGATTTTAGGTCGATCCGACCTAAAATCATCGTGATCCAAGGCGCGCTTCCCCGATCAGCCGCTCCTGCGTAAGCTCGCGGTAAAGCTGCATGACACGGCTGGCCATAACCGAGGCAGAAAATCGCGCCCTGATCCGTTCGGCATCCGGCATCGTTCGGGCGGCCCAGCCCGTGTCCTCGATAGCGGCGGCCATCGCGTCCGCGAGCGCCTGCGCGTTGGCCGGTTCGACGAGGGCGCGGCTGTCGGCGTCCAGCACCTCGGGAATTCCCCCGACGCGCGTCGCGATCACCGGCTTTCCGGCGGCGAGCGCCTCAAGAAGAAGGTACGGCATCGATTCCGCGCGCGACGGTATGACCACGGTTCGGGCGAGCGCGAAGGCCTCGCGGGTCCTCATCGCGGGAAGCAGCCTGATCCGATTGCTCAGCCCCATCCGCGCTGTCATCGACGCGTATTGAGGCTGTTGCGGGCCATCGCCGATCATCAGGGCGGAGAGGGGACGCCCGACGGCGCGCTCGGTAGCGGCAAACGCGTCGATAAAGACATCGGGACCCTTGAGGTCCCGCATCATGCCGATATAGGCGAAGTCGACGGCGTCCGGCCTTGTTTCCACTGGCGCGAAGTCGGCATCGCCGACGCCGTTATAGATCAGTTCGCTGCGGCCCGGCGGGTGGCCGATCTTCGCGAAATAGGTCTGGCGCTCGTAGTCGCAGACAAAGACCAGTGCCTCGGTAAGACGCTCCTGCAAACGCTCCAGTTGGAAGACGATGCCGCCCGTCAGCGACTTCCGATCGTAGTGCAGGCTGCCGCCATGCGGCGAATAGAGGCGGGCTACGCGATACTTGTCGACCCGCAGGGCTGAACCGACGATGCGTGCCAGCGCGCCGCCCTTGGCGCCGTGCCCGTGCAGCACATCGGGTTGCAAACCTCTGATTTCCTTATAGCAGCGCCACAGCACCCCGAGATCCGACGGACCGACGGTGCGGTGAATGGGCATGCGGATGATTCCAAGTTCCAGAAAAGGCCGCGCTGCGTCGAAAAGCGCGTCCTCGTAGGCCCCGCCGGTCGTGCTGTCGCAGAGAATTCCGACCTGGTGGCCGGCCCGCGCATGCGCTTCCGCCAGATCGCGCACATGGCGGAAAATTCCGCCGACAGGCGATCTGAAGCAATGCAAAATACGCAGAGGACGTTCGTTCCTCATGGATCTCAGAACAGCCGTTCGCGAACATAGATCGTGTCGCCAGCCAGCACCGGATCAGTGATCGGCACCCGGCCGGTAATGATGCGGCCGTTGACCTTGCGGGTAATATCGGCATTCGCCTGGTTGGCGCGCGGGGTGAAGCCGCCGGCGACCGCGATCGCATTCTGCACCGTCATGCCCGGAACATAAGCGTATTGGCCGGCCTGCCCGACCTCGCCCATGATGAAGACGGAGCGATAGCGGTCGACCTCGATCGTCACATCAGGATCCCTGAGGTAGCCTTCCTTAAGCTTCGCGGCGATCATGCCCTCGAGTTCCGGCAGCGTATGGCCGCGCGACGGCACCGTCCCGATCAGCGGAAAGGCGACATAGCCGGCTTGGTCGACCGTATAGGTGCCGCTGAGGGAGGGCTGCTCGAAGACGTTGATGCGCAACCTGTCGCCGCTGTCCAGCCGGTAGGGCTGGATCGTCGCCTCGCTGAATGCTTTGGGCGCCGGCTGATAGCTGGTGCAGGCGCTGGCGAGCGCCGCCATGAGAGCGACGGCGAAAACGCGCGCTATCTTTGTGCCTCCGATCGACATTCGGGTTGGGGCTCCGGGAAATCACCTCATTGGCGATGTTATCGATCCGTTAGGGTTAATAGCCGGTAAACGATGGAATTTTGGGCGGCCGAGGCCTGTCCTGGCACGGGGGCAGGGAACAGCCGAAGGTTGCAGGCTGAGTTAACCGTTGGGTTACCATGTTCTTTTACCTTCGCGTGAATGGCGAATTCTAGGAGTGGGGCATGTCGGGTATCAGCGGCGCATATGAGGACGTGGATATCGATCTCGGCGGACTCTTTCGCGCCGTCTGGCAGCGCCGCGTCCGCGTGCTGCTTGCAACCGTCGGCGTCGCCGCAATCGCCTTCGCCGTCGCCAAGATGATCGCCCCCGGCTACGAGGCCGAGACGCGCGTGCTGATCGAATCGCGCGAGCCGGAGTTCAGCGGTGCGGCCCAGGCTCCCCAGGGCGGCTCGGACAGGATTTTCGACGAGTCGGGCATCGCCAGTCAGGTTCAGGTGCTGCGCTCCTCCGACCTCATCAAGCAGGTCGCGCGCAACATGAACCTGCACGAGCTGGAAGAGTTCGATCCTTCCGCCCATCCCTCGGCGAGTTCCGACCTTTTGGTCATGCTGGGGCTGAAGAAGAATCCGCTCGAGCTTCCGCCGGAAGAGAGGATCCTGAAAGAGTTCAACTCGAAGCTCCAAGTCTATCAGATCGAAAGATCGCGGGTGATCGGGATTGCCTTTACGTCGAAGGACCCGAAGCTTGCCGCGGCCATCCCGAACGAAATGGCCAAAGTCTATCTCTTGATGCAGAGCGGCGCGAAGCTCGACTCCAATTCGGAAGCGAGCCGCTGGCTGGAACCGGAGATAGCCAATCTGCGCGAGAAGGTGCGCGAAGCCGAGGCGAAGGTCGCCGCCTATCGCGCCGAATCCGGCCTGTTGCCGACGGGGGGGACGGAGAACTTCGCCACACGGCAATTGAGCGATATTTCAACGGAGCTCGCACGGGTACGCGCGGAGAGGGCGAACGCCGCCGCGCGCGCCGAGAGCGTGCGCTCGGCGCTCGCGAATGGGCGCTCGGTCGATACGCTTGCCGACATCGTCGGCTCGCCGATGATCCAGCGGCTCAAGGAAAGTCAGGCAGCGCTCAAAGGGCAGATCGCCGATCTATCGACGACGCTGCTCGACGGACATCCGCGCCTGAGAGGCCTGAAATCGCAGCTCGGCGGTATCGAGGGGCAGATTCGCAGCGAAACGAGGAAGATCCTCGCCAGTCTCGAAAACGAGGCGAAGGTCGGGCAATTGCGGGAACAGCAACTGGTGCAGCAGCTGAACTCCCTCAAGACCCAGTCGGCGCAGGCAGGGGAGGAGGAGGTCGGCCTTCGCGCGCTGGAGCGCGAAGCGGCAGCTCAGCGGCAGCTTCTCGAAACTTATCTTGCCCGTTATCGCGAGGCGACGTCGCGAAGCGTCGCAAATGCAACTCCGGCCGATGCGCGGGTGATTTCGAACGCAGTCGTTCCCGCCACGGCAAGCTTCCCGAAAGTGGTGCCGATCACCATCGTTGCGGCGCTCGCAAGCTTCCTCGTGAGTTCAGTCGTCATCATGCTCAGCGAGCTCTTCAGCGGAAGGGCCCTGAGACCGGTCAATGCTCCGCGTGCGACGGCTGCTGAGCCGGCGGCTGCAATGCGAAGCGCGACAGATTTTGCCCCGGCGCCCATTCTTGCTGACGTACCGCCTGCCGAAGAAAATGAGGAGGAGCGCGCGCCAAGCGTCGCGGCGGAGCAGGACTTCTCGATCGGGGCCGTCGCCGCTCACCTTCTCGACAGCGGCATCCGGGTTGCCGTTTCGGTTTCGCCCGGCGGCGACGAGGGGTCGACGGCAACGGTGATGCTGGCGCGCCTTCTCGCGGAAGAGGAGCAGAAGGTCGTCCTGGTTGATCTTTCCGGATCCGCCTGCCCGACTCGCCTCATGGTCCAATCGCCGCATCTGCCTGGGATTACCAACCTGCTGGCGGGCGAGGTTGCCTTTACCGAGTCGATCCACGCGGACAGGTTTTCCGGAGTCCATGTCATTCCGCACGGCGACGCCGACCCTCAGACGGCGATGCGCGGGATCGAGCGTCTGCAGATGATCGTCGATGCGCTCACGAACGCCTACGACCTGGTCCTCATGGAGTGCGGGCCGGCCGACGCGGCCGCTGTCGCCAAGGTGGCCCGCCGCGAAGGGATCGAGATCATCCTCTCGGCGCCCGCGGTCAGCGAGGAACGCATCATCGAGGAACTCACCCGTTTCGGGGAGGCCGGATACCGCGACATCGTGCTCATGACGGGGCGGGGCGAATACGGTCCTGGATTTCCCGATCGCCGGGCCGCCTAGAGCCTTTCCTGGTTA
>JAPSJG010000215.1 GCA_031178305.1 Sinorhizobium sp. | reverse complement strand
CGGCCAGCCGATGTCGGTCAGGATCGCCGGCAAGCGGCGCTATCCGCCAGGGAGCTCCGTGCGCCTCACTTTCGATATGGGGGTTGCTTCGATCTTCGACGCCGCCACCGAAAACCGTCTTTGACAGCCCGTCGGAGCGGGTATGCGCGGTTCCGCCCGCAACCTGTTCCAACTTTGGAGTCGACCGGTCTTCGCAAGCGCCGGCTGAAACAGCAGCCCCGCGACCGCCGCAGTCACGAATGGATCTGGAAATGCCTGCCGAGACCTTGAACCGCGACGCGATCCGCATCGATCTTTCCGGCGATTGGCTGCTGGCTTCCGCCGACAACAGCCATGCGCTGACGATCGCGTTGCCGGGCGACGTGCACAGCGCGCTGCAGCATGCCGGCATCATCGCCGACCCCTATCGCGGCCGCAACGAGGCCGAGGTGCAATGGGTGGCGCACAAGGACTGGGTGCTGGAGCGCACGGTCGTGATCGATGCGGAGGATATCGAGGGCTTCTGGTACCTCGAGTTCGAGAGCATCGATACGATAGCCTCTGTCTTCGTCAACGACCGGCTGGTGCTGCAGTTGGACAATTGTTTCCGCCGCTATCGGCCGGATGTATCGTACGCCCTCGTTGCCGGCGAGAACCGGATCCGCGTGATGCTCCATTCCGCCATCTCCGAAGGAGCGCGGCGACAGGCGGCGCAGCCGTTCCATGTGCCCTTTCACGAGGGCAACTCGCCGATCGCGAACGGCAATATGCTGCGCAAACCGCAATGCCATTTCGGCTGGGACTGGAACATCGCCATTGCACCTCTGGGCGTCTATGGCGCGCTGGCGCTCTGCCGGCTCGAGACTGCGCGCATCGAGCACGTCACGACGCGGCAGCTCTGGCTCGACGATGGCTCGGTCGATCTGCAGGTGACGGTTACGCTCTTTGCCCGCGACCCCGGCATCGTGCCGATCCATTTCGAGCTCGACAGCCAGCGCGAGCGGCTCGATTGCGCCGTCGCCACCGGCGAGACGCGCGTCACGCACGTCTTCAATATTGCCGAGCCGAAGCGCTGGTGGCCGGCCGGCAGCGGCGAGCAGGCGCTTTCGAGCCTCAAGGTCGAAACGCCGGAGGAAACGGTCATGCGCCAGATCGGTTTCCGCACGATCGAGCTCGTGACCGACAGGGACGAGGCGGGCAACCGCTTCGCCTTCCGCGTCAATGGTCGCGACATGTTCTGCCGGGGTGCGAACTGGATACCGGCGGATGCGCTGATGTCGCGCGTCACGCCGCAGGGTGTTGAAGACCTTCTGCGCTCGGCAGTCGACGCCAATATGAACATGATCCGTGTCTGGGGCGGCGGCTTCTACGAGCCCGATTGGTTCTACGATCTCTGCGACCGGCTCGGCCTCATGGTCTGGCAGGATTTCATGTTTGCCTGCAATCTCTATCCCTCGACGCCGGACTTCCTGGAAAACGTCGCGGCGGAAGTCGACTATCAGGTGAAGCGGCTCGCCTCGCACCCGTCGATCGCGCTCTGGTGCGGCGACAACGAACTCGTCGGCGCGCTCACCTGGTTCGAGGAAAGCCGCACGGACCGCGACCGCTATCTCGTCTCCTATGACCGTCTTAACCGGACGATCGAAGCGGCGTTGAAGGCGGCCTGCCCGGAGGCGATATGGTGGCCGTCGAGCCCCTCCGTGGGATACCTTAATTTCGGGGATGCCTGGCATGCCGACGGTTCCGGCGACATGCACTACTGGTCCGTCTGGCACGAGAACAAGTCCTTCGACAACTACCGTTCGGTCCGACCGCGCTTCTGCTCGGAATTCGGCTTCCAGTCCTATACCTCGATGCCGGTGATCCGGGAGTTTGCCGAAGCGCGCGAACTCAACATCGCATCGCCGGTGATGGAGGCGCATCAGAAGAATGCCGGCGGCAACGAGCGGATCGCCGGCACCATGTTCCGCTACTTCCGCTTCCCCAAGGATTTCCCGAGCTTCGTCTATCTAAGCCAGATCCAGCAGGGTCTCGCGATCCGCACTGCCGTCGACTACTGGCGATCGCTGAAACCCCATTGCATGGGCACGCTCTACTGGCAGCTCAACGACACATGGCCGGTCGCCTCCTGGTCGAGCCTCGACTATGGCGGTCACTGGAAGGCCATGCACTATATGGCGCGCCGGTTCTTCCAGCCCGTGACGGTGGCCGCCATTCCGTCCGCGGACGGCAAGACGATCGCCTTCTCTATGGTGAACGATACCGCCGGGCCGGTGACGGTCGAGCTCGAGACCTTCCTCGTTACGCTCGACGGCAAGCGCCGGCCGCTGGTGGCGGCGGCGGGCGCATGCTCGCCGGAGCGCGCAGAAACGCTTGCCTCCATCGCGGCCGTCGATATTCCGGCCGATGCGCTTCTCTTCTGGTCCTTCGAGGCGTCCAACGGCATGCGCGGTAAGGGGCACCACGTCCACGGCACCTACAAGGCACTCGATCTCAAGCCCGCGAGCCTCGCGATCGAGGCGGCGCCAGGAGCTGATGGTTACGAAGTCACCGTTACCGCGGCCGGTCTCGCGCTGCATGTGATGGTCGAGGCGGATGTCGACGGACGCTATTCGGACAATGCCTTCGACCTTGCGGCCGGAGAAGCGAAGACGATCCGGTTCACACCGAAAGTGCCGCTCGACCAGGGCGTCACACCGCGCTTCGGCGCCTACGATCTCGAATCCTGCCAGGGAAGAGGGTGAGGGGGTGAAGCGCGATCCGCCGTCATGGGTAGCTCTTCGGCTGCGAAGATCAACCGCGCGCCGCTTCACGGCGCCCCTGCCACGATATGTATCCGCAAAATCCACGAGGAGATTTACGATGAAAGACGTCAGCTTCCAGCTCTATAGCGCCCGCAATTTCCCGCCCTTCGCCGATGTGCTCTCCGCTCTCGGAGACGCCGGCTACACGCAGGTCGAAGGATATGGGGCGCTCTATGCCGCGCTCAGCGACAAGGAGATCGCGGATTTCAAGAGCAGCCTCGAGCGCAGCGGGCTTGCCATGCCGACGGCACACTTCAGCCTGGAGATGCTGGAAACGGATCCCTTGCGCGTGATGCAGATCGCCAATGCGCTCGGGATTCGCGCCATTTACTGCCCCTATCTGATGCCGGATCAACGTCCGGGTGATGCGGCCGGCTGGCGCGCCTTCGGCGCTCGTCTGCAGGCGGCGGGCGAGCCGTTCCGTGATGCCGGCATCGACTTCGGCTGGCACAATCATGACTTCGAATTCCATGCGCTGCCGGATGGCTCGGTGCCGCTGGAGCACATTTTCGCCGGTGGCCCGGACCTCTCCTGGGAGGCGGATATCGCCTGGATCGTTCGCGGCGGCGCCGATCCCTTTGCCTGGATCGCGAAGTACGGCGACCGCATCACCGCAGTCCACGTCAAGGACATTGCGCCGAAGGGCGAAAAGGCGAACGAGGACGGCTGGGCCGATGTCGGCGAGGGCACGCTCGACTGGAAGGCGCTGGTCCGGGCACTGCGCGAGACTTCGGCAAAATATTTCATCGCAGAACACGACAATCCGAGCGACTTCCGGCGCTTCGCCAAGCGGTCGCTGGATTCCATTCAATCCTACTGAGCAAGCATTCGTGGGTTCCCACGAATGTCTGCTTGGATTTCTTTGTTTGTCGCAGGTTCTGCCGCGAACCCGTGGAAAACTTTTGCGGAACCTGCTTAGAGGAGCGGACAACTCGATGACGAAAGAACTTGGCGTCGGCATCATCGGATGCGGCAATATTTCCACCACCTATTTCAAACTGGCGCCGCTCTTCAGGGGCATCCGGGTCGTCGCCTGCGCGGACATCGATCCGGCGGCGGCCGAGGCGCGCGCCGCCGAGTTCGACGTGACGGCCCAGAGCATCGAGGCGCTTCTCGCCAATGCGGAGGTGGACATCGTCGTCAACTTGACAATTCCGGATGCGCATTTTCCGGTATCGAAGGCGATCCTGGAGGCCGGAAAACATGTTTATTCCGAGAAGCCGCTCGTGTTGTCGCTTGAAGAGGGCGAGGAGCTCAGGGCCATCGCCAAGGCGAAAGGGTTGGTGGTAGGCAGTGCGCCGGACACGTTCCTCGGCGGCGCCCATCAGCTTGCCCGCGCCTATATCGATGAAGGCAATATCGGCCGCGTCACCTCGGGCACCTGCCATGTGATGAGCCCGGGCATGGAAATGTGGCATCCGAACCCGGCGTTCTTCTTCCTGCCGGGCGGCGGTCCAGTGCTCGATCTCGGCCCCTACTACATCGCCAATCTGATCAACCTGATCGGCCCGGTGAAGCGCGTGGCGGCGCTCTCGTCGATGGCGAGCCAGACGCGCACCATAACGAGCGAACCACGCAGGGGGGAGGTGATCCCGGTCAAGACGCCGACCAACATCCATGCGCTGCTCGAATTTCAGAACGGCGCAACCATCACGCTGTCGGCGAGCTGGGATGTCTGGGCGCACCGCCATGGCAATATGGAGCTCTACGGCACCGAGGGATCGCTGTTCGTACCCGACCCGAATTTCTTCGGCGGCACCTTAGAGGCGAGCGGACGAGGCAAGGATATCCACCCTCTGGAGATGTGGGATCACCCCTTTGCCGTCGACAATTGGGAGCATCCGCTCGGGCCGATCGCCAATTACCGCACCGCCGGCCTTGCAGACATGGCCGACGCCATCCTTGCGGGGCGCGACGCGCGCTGCTCGCTGGATCGCGCGCTGCACGCTGTCGACGTGATGGTGTCGATCCTCAGATCGGGCGAGGAGGGGCGGTTCGTGACGCTGACGACCACCTGCACCCAGCCGGCGGCGCTCGGGATCGAGGAGGCGAGGGCGCTGCTGCGGTGAATTTCGGATGAAAATAACCCCTCACCAACCCCTCCCCACGATTGGGAGGGGCTAGGCGTGCGCAGCAATCGCCTGCCCCCTTCCAGTCCTTGTATCTTACGCAACGGTCGAGTTGGAGGCGGGACGGTGCGGCAGGTAAGCCCCTCCCCCTTGTGGGAAGGGGTTGGGGAGGGGTATTCAAACCCGCCCACGCTAACGAGGAACACGAATCATGCCCTGGCAACCGGCGGAAAATCGGTACGAGAAGATGAAATACAACCGCTGCGGCAGGAGCGGCCTGAAGCTGCCGGCGATTTCGCTGGGGCTGTGGCACAATTTCGGCGGTGACACACCGCACGAGCGCAAAGTGGACATGTGCCGCACCGCCTTCGATCTCGGCATCACGCATTTCGATCTCGCCAATAACTACGGTCCGCCGCCCGGTTCCGCGGAGATCGCCTTTGGCGAGATCCTGCGCACCGAATTCGCGGGCTTCCGGGACGAGCTGATCATTTCTTCGAAGGCCGGCTACGACATGTGGCCCGGGCCCTATGGCGAATGGGGCAGCCGCAAGTATCTGATCGCCTCCTGCGACCAGAGCCTGAAGCGCATGGGGCTCGACTATGTCGACATCTTCTATTCCCACCGCTTCGATCCGGATACGCCGCTCGAGGAGACCTGCGGCGCCCTCGACCACATCGTGCGCTCAGGCAGGGCGCTTTATGTCGGCATTTCCTCCTATAATTCCCAGCGCACGCGCGAGGCGGCGGCGATCCTGAAGGACCTCGGCACGCCATGCCTGATGCATCAGCCGAGCTACTCCATGCTCAACCGCTGGATCGAGGATGACGGCCTCATCGATACGCTGGAGGAAATCGGCATCGGGTCCATCGTCTTCTCGCCGCTGGCGCAGGGCATGCTGTCGACGAAGTATCTGAGCGGTATCCCCGAGGACAGCCGCGCGGCGCAGAATCACTTTCTCAAGAAGGGCTTCATCCGGCCGGAGATCATCGACAACATCCGCAGGTTGGATGCGATCGCCGAGAGGCGCGGCCAGACGCTGGCGCAGATGGCCCTCGCCTGGGTGCTGCGCGGCGGCCGCATCACCTCGGCCCTGATCGGCGCCAGCCGCTCGGCGCAGATCGTCGATTGCGTCAGAGCGCTCGAGAACGACAGCTTCACGGCGGACGAACTGGCGGAGATCGATCTCTATGCGCGCGAGGCCGACATCAATCTCTGGGCCGCCTCGGCCGAGCGTTGATCTATTGCATGTTTCCATAAATCGACGCCGATTTAAGGACCAAGACATGCAGCAATTCAAAGGGCTGCAGCGACCTTTGCGCGTCCGCTAAGACGCGCGGCGCCGAAGGCGGAATGCTTTGATTTGCTTTGATTTTGGGCAATTTGGCCCCGATTTCGGCCTCTCCGACAAAAGTCGGAGAGGAGGCCGAAAGCGGCCTCTGGACATGTATCTCCATCTCTGTATGGTGCGGTGGTGCCGGTGCGGTTTGCGAACATTTCGATGTGCCTCGCGACCGGCAGAACGAGGACAATGAGCTGACGACGCGCGCTGAGGCGCGTCGATGAAAAGCTCAAACGACGGTGGCGCAGGAACTGCAACCGTCATGGCGGGAGATAGGGAGGTATCATGGATCGCCGTTCATTCATCAAAAACGCGGGTCTCGGCGGGCTCGGTGCGGCTGCCGCAACGGCGCTCGCCGCGCCGGCCGTCGCCCAGAGCAACCCGAAGCTCACCTGGCGTATGACATCGTCCTTCCCGAAGTCGCTGGACACCATCTATGGCGGCGGAGAAGTCCTGGCGAAATACGTATCGGAAGCGACCGACGGCAATTTCCAGATCCAGGTTT
>JAPSJG010000214.1 GCA_031178305.1 Sinorhizobium sp. | reverse complement strand
CGCGCGCCATCACCGCCGAGTTCCTTCGGCACGGTGAGAGTGACATCGAGAACGCCGTCGGCACTCTTGGCCTGGCCGGCACGGCCGCCGGTGGCGGATGCGGTGGTGCGATAAAGAATGGGCATGGTAGTCTCCTTCCCGTCGGTTGTCGATGACGTGCTATATATCGTATTATTTAATTGCGCGCAAATTAATTTTGCAAATTGCGTTTTTGGCCTGAATTTGCGACAATGCGACAATGGATAAAGAAGCCGTTAAGTCCCAAGCTTTGCCCGATGAGGCGCTGGCTCTTGGCCAGCAGCTCTGCTTTGCCGTTTACTCGGCTGCGCACGCTTTCAATCGCGCTTACAAGCCGCTGCTCGACCGCTTTGGCCTCACCTACCCGCAGTATCTCGTGCTGCTTGCGCTGTGGCAACAGGACGCGATGACGGTGAAGCGGATCGGCGAGGAAATGGGACTCGATTCAGGCACGCTTTCGCCGCTCCTCAAGCGCCTGGAGGCGGCAGGCTATGTTCGGCGCCTGCGCGACCCCGCCGACGAGCGGCAGGTTATCGTCAGCCTGACGGGAAACGGGCGGAATTTGAAGGCTGAGGCCTTCAATATCCTTGCGGAGATCGGCAAGGCGAGCGGCTGCAGCCTGAACGAGATCGGCGAGTTGCGCGACGCGCTGCACCGATTGGCGCGCCGGCTCGGCGACAGCCTCCAGGAAGACTGAGCTCATCTTTCGGCGAACGCTACCCCCTCTGGCCTGCCGGCCATCTCCCCCACAAGAGGGGAGAATCCGACGGGCACCAGGTGCGCCCATCTGGGCTCTGCATCGCGATACCTTTGAGTGGAGCGATTGGCTTGCCGAGAGTCATTTTCCCCCTTGTGGGGGAGATGGCCGGCAGGCCAGCGGGTCTTTGGCGCGGCTAGTCGTGGCTTGGGCAACGATCAAACAACAAGGATCGGCGCCTTGCCGCGCACGCGGCCGTAGAGATCGATGACGTCCTGATTGAGCATGCGCACGCAACCGGAGGAAACGGCCTTGCCGATCGATTGCCATTCCGGCGTGCCGTGCACGCGGTAAAGCGTGTCCTGGCCGTTCTGGAAAATGTAAAGTGCGCGCGCACCGAGCGGATTGTCGAGTCCTCCGGGCATGCCGCCATTATTGGCCGAGTATTTCGCCAGTACCGGCTGGCGCGCGATCATCGTTTCCGGCGGCGTCCATTTCGGCCACTTCTGCTTCCACTGAATGACGCCGCGTCCCGACCAGGCGAAGCCTTCGCGCCCGAGGCCGACGCCATAGCGCGTCGCGCGGCCGCCTTGCTGGATATGATAGAGATAGCGGTCGGCCGTGTCGACGACGATCGCGCCGGGGGCCTCGCCGAAGGGGTCGCTGACCTCCTGGCGATAGAAACGTGGATCGATCTGCCGATAGGGCACGGCAGGAATGAGAACACCGCCATCCTCCTTCGCCGCGTAAATTTCGCCGTAATAGGCATCCTGCGGCGGCAATCCCGTGGGCACCGGTCCTTCAAGCAGATCTCCGGCCGGTTCGACCCAGTGACCCTCGAGCGCCGGATTGCGGAACACCGGCATCGTTTCCTGACGAAAACGGTCGGTGTTCATCGAAGAGGTGCAGCCCGCAAGGCCTGCGGAGGCGATTGCGAACCCCGAGGCGCGGAGGAAACGACGGCGTGAAAACAAGGGCAGCGAAGACATTGGACTCTTTGGTTCGGGTGCAAGGAGGAAACGGGCGGCACAACGGTGATTCGCGTCATCCCGCCTCTTGCTATCAGATCGCAGACGGCCCTCGAAGCAATTCCAATCGTCGCGACCGATATTGGCAAGGCGGACAGAAGGGCAAGCGGAAGCTGGTACCGAACTCGCCCCAAACTTGCATTTATCGCTGGAACAGCGCTTCTGTCATCAAACATCCGATCACGATCGCGCGCTCGACCTCATACATCGTCCGTTCTGCCGGCCGACCGGCGCAGCATCGCTTCGAACTCCCCTGCCGGCAGCGGCCGGCTGAAGAAATAGCCCTGGATCTCGTCGCAGCCGCATTGCTGCAGAAATTCGACCTGGGCTTCGGATTCCACGCCTTCGGCAACGACGCGCAGTCCGAGCTTCTGCGCGAGCGATATGATCGCCGCGGTGATCGCCTCGTCCTCCGGGTCCGAAGGGATGTCCTCGACGAAGGATCGATCGATCTTCAATCGGCGCACGGGGAAGCGCTTCAGCGCGCTCAAGCTCGAATAGCCGGTCCCGAAATCATCGATGGCGAGATGAACGCCGATCGCCTCCAGCTCATGCATCATGGCGACCGCACCCGGCACGTCCTGCATGATCAGGCTCTCGGTCAGTTCGAGTTCGAGATAGCGCGCGTCGAGACCGGTTTCGCTGAGGATCGCAGCCACCCGGGCAGCCCAATCGCGCTCCCGGAATTGCCGGGCGGAAACGTTGACGCTGACGATGAGCGGCGGCAGGCCTGCGTCCTGCCAAGCCTTCAACTGGCGGCAGGCGGCTCTCAAGACCCACTCGCCGATCGGCACGATCAGCCCGGTCTCCTCGGCGAGCGGAATGAATGTCGCCGGCGAGATCACGCCGCGCACCGGATGCTTCCAGCGCAGGAGCGCCTCGGCGGCGAAAATGCGGCCGCTCGAAAGGCTCATCTGTGGCTGGAAATGCAGGACGAATTCCTCGCGCGCGATCGCCGCGCGCAGTTCCTCCTGCCATTCCAGCTTCTCATGGGCCTTGGCGGCCATTTCCTGGGTGAAGACCTGGAGATTGTTGCGGCCGAATTCCTTGGCGCGGTACATGGCGAGATCGGCATTGGCGAGCAATTCGCTGACGGTGCGGCCATGGTTTGGAAAGCAGGCGACGCCCATGCTGCAGGTGACCTGCAGGCTGCGCCCGTGCAACTGGACCGGCATTGCGATCGCTGTCCGGATATCCTCCAGCCGCGCCAGGATGACATCCCGATTGGTCGGCACGCCGTTCAGGAGAATGATGAATTCGTCGCCGGCGACGCGCACCACGACGTCGGACTTGCGCACCGCGGCTCGCATGCGCGCCGCGACCGCCTTTAGAAGTTCGTCGCCCGCCGCGTGGCCGAGATTATCATTGATCAGCTTGAAATTGTCGAGGTCGAGAAATGCAAGCACCGCCCATTGCTCGCGCTGCCGAATGGATTCGAGCTTTCCGGCTACTTCGGCCTCGAAAAGGGCGCGGTTGGGAAGCCCGGTCAGGACGTCATGGTGGGCCATGAAGCTGATCCGGTCCTCGGCCCGTTTGCGCTCGATGGCGATGCCGGCGAGACGGGCAGCCATCGCGATCAGTTCCTGGTGGTGATCGCTTGGAACGCCCACCTGCCCGGAATATAACGCTAAAGTACCGAGGACCTTCCGCTCTCGCGAAAAGATCGGCGTCGACCAGCAGGCGCGAAAGCCGAAAGGCGCGACGAGATCGACTTCGGCTTCCCAGAGCGGATCGGTGAGGACATCGCTGACGATCACCTGCTCGCCGCGCCAGGCAGCGGTCCCGCAGGAGCCGGCCTTCGGCCCGACCTCCACGCCCTGGATGGCCGCACGACAGCCCTCGTCCAGGCTAGGCGCGGCCCCGAGGAGCAATTGCCGGCCATCGTCCGAAAGCAGCAGGATCGATCCCTTGATGCCGGGCATGAGCAGTTCGACGAGGCGGATGAGTTCGTGGAAGAACGTATCCAGCGGCTCGCCCCGGGCGACCATCTCCAGGAGGCGGGCCTGCCCCTCGAGCAGCCGCTCGGCCGCCTTCCGCTCGGAAATGTCGCGCGAGATACCGACGGTACCGACGATCTTGCCGCGCTTGTTGCGCAGCGGCACCTTCGAGGTCATCAGCCAGCGGTCGCGGCCCTTGCTGACCATCGCCCGCTCCTCGAGGCCGAGGATCGGCTCGCCGGTCTCGATCACCTGCCGTTCCGTCTCCGCCACGGCCGCGGCGAATTCGTGCGGGTGCAGGTCGAAATCGGTCTTGCCGACCAGCTCCTGCAGGCTCGTGAGCCCGTTGTCTGCGACAGTCACCTCGTTGGCGATGAGAAAGCGCCCCTCGGTATCCTTTGCGTAGATATAGTCCGGGACGTGGTTGATCATCGTCTCCAGCCAATAGTGGCTATCGGCGATGTCCGGCTCGGACGGAAAAAGGCGCGCCACTTCCTTCGCAAGCCGGTTGCCGGCAGCGATCAACCGCCGGGTCTCGGCATTGTTGTCGGCATTGAGGGCCGCAGATCGGGTTTTCCTTACCAAGCAGAGCCTCCGGAAGAGCATATCTGGCTTTCTCGGCCCGTTCTAAAGGAGAGTGGTTAGGCTTCTCTAAAAAGCGCCTGGAAATCGTCTGAAGGTTGCGGACTGGCGCGGCACGTCCGCAACTCTTCCTCGCAAGACAAGAAACCCGTCAAAATGCGCCATCAAAAGATTTCATGTCATCATCAATTGCGACCGCTTTTTCCTCAGGGGACGATTGCTTAAGACAACAGCCTTCGCAAAGAGGTGGAGGGCCGGAGATGCTGACGATCTATGGCGTTTATCGCTCGCGCGCATCGCGCAACTACTGGATGGCACATGAACTCGGCATTCCCTTCAGATCCGTGCCGGTGATCCAGGCGCGCCGTCTCGCCGACCCTTTGGCTGAGGATGCGCCTCTCAATACGCGCTCGCCAAGCTTTCTCGCCGTCAACCCGATGGGGCTCGTTCCGGCGATCGACGACAACGGGTTGATCCTGACCGAATCGCTTGCGAATAACCTCTATCTCGCCCGCAAACATGGCGGTCCGCTTGCGCCGGCAGATATGACCGAAGAGGGCCTGATCGGCAACTGGACCATGTGGGTGGCGACCGAAGTCGAGCCGCATGCGGTCAAGATCGTGCTTGCCTATGACGGCGGCATCGAGAACACGCCCGAGGGCCGCGAGCGCATAGCCGATTGCGTGCAGTCGCTTAAGAAAACCTTCGCCGTTCTCGAAGCACATCTCGAGACCCGTAAATACGTGGTCGGTGGCCGGTTCACCGTGGCCGACCTCAATCTCGCAGAGGTCTTCCGCTATGCGATGAGCCAGACTGCGCTCTTCGATGCCCATCCGCGCGTCAAGGCGTGGCTCGCGCGCTGCCAGTCGCGCCCCGCCTTCAATGCGATGATGGAAGAACGGCTGAAGGAACCGGAATAGCGGTAAGCTCACGCATCCCCTCTTCCACTTCCTCCCGCACCCATTGCTTGAAGGCGAGCGCCGCTTTGCTTTCCCGCCGTGATGCGGACGTCACGAAATAGTGGCCGAAGCCGGTCTTGGCGCGGATGCCGAAGGGCGCGACCAGACTGCCCTTCATCACCGCATAGCCGGCCAGCGTCTGCCAGGCGATCATGACACCCTGACCGGCAATGGCGGCATCGAGCGCGAGAGATGCGTCGTTGAACCTGTGGCGCACCGTCATCTCAGCGCCGGAGAGGCCGGCGGCCTTCAGCCATACCTCCCAAGAAAACATCGCGTGCTCGTCGACGACGGCCGGAAGCTGCAGAATGTCGGCAGGGACTCGCAATCCTGCTGCGAGCGCCGGCGAGCATACGGGAAACACCTCCTGCTCGAGAAGCAGCTCGGCGCGTACCCCCGTCCAGTGCCCCGCTCCGACGCGAATAGCGAGATCCACGTCCGACGTTTCGAGGTTGGCGAGCTTGGTGGTCGCATCGATTCTGAGCCGGATTTCCGGATGGCGCTCGGCAAAGCGGTTCAGCCGGTACACCAACCATCGCGCAGCAAAGACGGGCGCCACCGAGACCGTCAGCACCGACGCGTCGCGATGCCGCGTCTCTGCGACCGCCTGCGCAAGCTCCGCGAAGGCTTTCGACAGGCGCGCCAGGAGCGGGCGGCCCAATTCGGTAACGAGGAGACCTCGCGGCGAGCGCTCGAAGAGCTTCCGTCCGAGCTGCGCTTCGGCCTTCGCGATCTGCTGGCTGACGGCACCGGGCGTGACGCCAAGCTCTTCCGCCGCAGCCGCGAGCGAGCCCAACCGACCGGCAGCCTCGACGGCGCGCAATCCGTTCAGATGGATCGTATTGAGGTCCTTCATATAGTTTTTCTAAAGCACAAACACAGCAATCTCAATTGCAATTTCTCTCACAAGGAGGGAATCTCTCCTCAAGGTTTCCTCGTTTGAAAATCGAAATCGGAGCGGACTACGCAGGTCCATGCGCGCCGCGCGCAGCATCGAGAGGAAGGCGTCATGCTTAAGTTATTCTGCATGCTGAGACCTGCAAGCGACGCGTCCGGCGATCATCGCCCGGCCAACTGGTTGCGTGATCCACTGCAGCATCCGGACCTTGCGCGGATGGAGGAGCGCGAACTCGCCGACCTGCCATTTCCGGGTTGGCCATGGCCGCGCGCCACGACAGACAAGACTTGCGACTGCCGGTGATCACGGCCAAAGTCGAGCCTCGTTCGGCTGGCGAGCGGGAGCGAGACCATGGAGCACGAGATCGAAAGAGCCTTCGAGCGTGTACGGCGATTGGCCGAGGCCGTAGGGCTGCCGGAGACGACCGTCGGCACGTCCTATGGAACGCCGGCACTGCTCGTCAAAGGCAAGAGCTTCGTGCGAATGAAGGACGCCGAGACGCTGGTGGTGATGTGCGCGCTCGAGGAAAAAGAAACGCTAATGGAACTCGATTCGTCCCGCTTCTTCGAGACCGACCATTACAAGGGTTG
>JAPSJG010000213.1 GCA_031178305.1 Sinorhizobium sp. | reverse complement strand
CGATGTGAATCGGCCGGCGGAGCGGCAGCGCCGCAAGTTTTGGAACGGCAGCGAGCACCGCCGCGAGAAAACCCTTCATGTCGGTCGTGCCCCGACCATAGAGCCGCCCCGCATCGGCATGGAGGCGAAATGGATCGCTGGTCCAGCCGTCCTCGTTGGCCGGAACCACGTCCATATGGCCCGAGAGAACATAGCCCGGCAGTTCCTTCGGGCCGATGGTCGCGAACAGGTTCGAACGGTCGCCCTCCGGGCCGGGAAGTATGGCGGCGGCGACATCGTGCCGAGCCAGATAGCTGCGGACCCAGGCGACGATGCCATCATTGGGCGTGCCGACCACCGAAGGGAAGGAGATCAACGCTTCAAGGATTTCAGCGGCCTGCATCGATTCCTCATAAGCTGCCCGGTTTGCCCAGGTCGGCGCCGTCGGTGACATCAACGACCCCCCGGCTCACATCTTCTCCAATCAGTCTAGGGGCCGCCGCAGGGTTTGCGTGCCGAAAGCGCGACGGATTTGGAGGAATGTTGTGTATCCGGCGGCGTCTCAAGCGAAATCTATCGGATACCACGCGTTAATCTCGGAAAGAACGATTCCGGCGCGCCTTCGTTGGAGTGCGATAGACGGGGAGATCAGAGAATGGGCGGACAGGCATCCGAGTGCAAAATCATCGATAGCTTTGAACTGCGTATCGCTGACATAGGCAGTGTAGACATCGAGCAACTGCACGCGCTGTCGATGTCCGTGGGCTGGCCCCTGCGGGCCGAGGACTTGCAGTTCCTGCGCGAATTCGGCCGAGGTTATGCCGCACTCGATGAAATCGGCAGGGTGACGGGATCGGCCATGTGGTTCCCGCACGGCGAAGATTTCGCCACGATCGGGATGGTGATCACTTCGCCCCGATTGCAGGCCAACGGCACAGGCCAATGGCTGATGCAGCACGTGCTTTCCGACTGCCGCGGTCGCGACCTCAGGCTCAACGCGACGCGGGCCTCGCGCCGTCTCTACGACTCGCTTGGGTTCCAGCCGGTCAAGACCGTTTACCAGTGCCAGGGAATCGTCCGTCTATTGGATGAAATCGTGATCGCGCCCGAGGGAGCGATCCTAAGACAGCTGAGACCTGCCGATCTTCCCGCCGCTGCCGAGTTGGATGCGCATGCCTTTGGCGTTGCACGCAACGTTTTGATCGGCAAAATCTTTGCACAGTCGGTCGGTTACGGGTTGTTCCGCGACGGAGAACTTGCGGCTTTCTCCTTGTGTCGACGCTTCGGTCGGGGGCATGTGGTAGGCCCGGTCGTCGCCGCGGACGATGGCGAGGCAATAGCCGTCGTCCGTCCTCACGTCGCCCAGCACGAGGGCAGCTTTCTGCGCCTCGATACACATTGCACCGGAGGCGCCTTTGCCGGCTTTCTCCCCCGTGTGGGAATGCCGGTATTCGATACCGTTCTCACCATGTCTCTAAGGCGAGAGGGCGTCGAGGCGAAAGCCGCCGCGACCGCGGGTGCGGTGACCTACGGTTTGGCAAGCCAGACGCTCGGGTGAGCGCGCAACAGCTTACGGGCGCTGCACGCCCTTGCGATTGAGCGCGACCATATAGATGCTCGTCGAGGCCGTGATGAAAAGCTGGTGCTTTGCCCGGCCGCCGAAGCAGAGATTGGAAACGAGCTCCGGCACCAGGATCTTGCCCATCAGGTGGCCCTCGGGCGCGATGCAATGCACGCCATCGGCGGCGGAAGACCAGAGATTGCCGTCGCTGTCGACGCGGAAGCCGTCCGCGCAACCGGGCGCAATCGTGTGGAATACCTCGCCGCCCGAAAGGCTGCCATCGTCATGGACGCCGAAGACGCGGATATGCTGCGGGTCGGAGGAGAACATCCGTCCAGTATCGGCGACATAAAGCCGGCTCTCGTCGGGGCTGAAGGCGAGGCCGTTCGGGCAGGCAAAATCGGTAAGAACCGATTCGATAGCGCCGGAAGGCCGGACGCGGTAGACATGGCAGGGGAGCTCCTGTTCGGCCCGGAAGCCCTCGTAATCGGTCATGATGCCGTAATGCGGGTCGGTGAACCAGATGGAGCCATCGGACATCACCACCACGTCATTGGGCGAATTCAACCGCTTCCCCTCATAGCTGTCGGCGATGACGGTGATGGAGCCATCATGCTCCGTACGCGTCACGCGCCGCGTGCCATGCTCGCAGGTGATGAGCCTGCCCTCCCTGTCGCGCGTGTTGCCATTGGCGTAGTTTGAAGGGCTCCTGAAGGTCGAAATGCCGGCGCCCGGAATCCAGCGCAGGATGCGGTTATTGGGTATGTCGGAGAAGAGGAGGCAACCGGCATCGCCGAACCACACCGGCCCCTCGAGCCAGTCGAACCCGATTGCGATCTGCTTGAGCGGCGCATTGCCCAGGACGAACGACCGGAATCGGTCGTCGACCACCTCGAAGAACGACATCCGGACTTCCTCCTTTTCCGATCGCATAACTCGTTTCTTGCGAAGACCATCACTGCGGGGCGGCGAGCGCAATTGCAACCCCCGGACCACCATTGCGCGAGCGACGTGACTTGCACCACGGCGCTCGATTTTCTGCGGAGTCGCGCGTCGCTCAGGAGAAAGCGATCTGCGCCTTCATCGCCAGGCTGCGGTCGCTCGCCAGTTCGAAGGCCGTAGCGGCTTCGGAAAGCGGCAGCGTGTGGGTAATCAGCGGCTTGACGTCGATCAGCCCTTTCCGCATGAGCCCGACGCCGGTTGCGAATTCCTCGTGGAACCGGAAGGAACCGCGCAGTTCGAGCTCCTTGGCGGTGATCGCCATCATCGGCAGGCTCATGTCGCCGCCGAGACCCAGTTGAACGATTACGCCGCGCGGGCGAAGCGCCGCTATTCCTGCCGCCAGCGCGGGCGCCGCACCGGAGCACTCATAGAGGACGTCGAAGCTGCCCTTGTCGGTCGAATAGGGGGCGAGGGCGTCCGGCTCATTCTTCATGTTGATGACGCGGTCGGCCCCGACGGCCCGTGCGAGCGAGAGGGTGAAGTCGGAAAGATCGGTCGCGACGATCTCGGCCGCGCCGGCGCGACGGGCTGCGATAATTGCCAGAACGCCGATCGGGCCGCAGCCGGTCACCAGCACCTGCTTGCCCAGCATTTCGCCGGCGCGGCGCGTGGCATGAAGCGCCACGCCCAGCGGCTCGGCCAAGGCCGCTTCGCCCGGCGTCAACCCTTCGGCCGGGACGCATTGGGCAACATCGGCGACCAGCACCTCGCGGAACGCCCCTTGTATATGGGGGAAGGGCATGGCGCTGCCGTAGAAGCGCATATTGAGGCATTGGTTGTGTAGCCCCTGCTGGCAATAGCGGCAGGACCGGCAGGGTCGCGACGGCGAAACGGCGACGAGGTCTCCGGCGGCGAGCCCTTCGACGCCCGGCCCGAGCGCTTCCACATAGGCCGAGACCTCATGGCCGAGGATCATCGGCTCGCGCAGTCGCACCGCGCCGAAGCCGCCGTGATTGTAATAATGGAGGTCACTGCCGCAGACCCCGCCAACGGCGAGCCGGAGCCGCACTTCGCCTGCGCCGGGTATGTCTTCCGCCCGGTCTTCGATGCGCAGGTCCTTCGCCCCATGAACGACGATTGCTTTCATTTCGGACCTCCTCAAAGAACCGGCGTCAGCAGCGGTTCGCCGGCAAAATGCGCGGACAGATTATCCCGCACCAATTGGCCCATGGCCTTGCGCGTCTCAACTGTGCCGGACGCGTGGTGCGGCTGCAGGAGCACATTGTCGAGCGCGAGAAATCGGGGGTTCAGAGCCGGCTCGCCTTCGAAAACGTCGAGCGCCGCGGATCCGAGGGTGCCGTTCTCTAGCGCGTCAAGCAACGCCTCCTCGTCGATATTCGAGGCGCGGGAGATGTTGATCAGCATGCCCTCGCTCCCGAGAGCGGCGATGACCTCGCGCCCGACTATATGGCGCGTCGCGCCCGAAGCGGCGAGTGTGATGAAAAGGAAGTCTGATCGCTCCGCAAGGGCAACGGGGTCGGCCACAAACTGCCATTCGGCGGCATAGGGCTTCGGCGCCATGTCGGAATAGGCGATGTCCATGTCGAAGCCTGTCAGGCGCTTGGCCACCTCATAGCCGATCCGCCCCAGGCCGAGCACGCCGGCGCGGCGGCCCCAGACGCGGCGTTTCAGCGGATAGAGACCCTTCTTCGCCCAGCTACCGTCCTTGACCCAGCTTTCCGCCCCAATCATGCCGCGCGAGAGGCAGAGCATCATCGCGACGCCGAGATCGGCCACATCGTTGGTCAGCACGTCCGGCGTATTCGTCACCCGAATGCTGCGCTCCCGGCAGGCATCGAGATCGACGGCGTCGAAACCGACGCCATAGACCGACACCACCTCGAGCGCGGGGCAGGCCTCGATCATTGCGCGGTTGGCGCCGAGCTCGCCGCGGGTCGCAATGGCGCGAACCTGCGGGCCGACTTCGCTAAGGAAGCGTGCCTTGTCCACAGCGTCAAAATAGCGATGAATCGTGAAAGCCTCGTTCAGTGGCACCTCGTCCCACTCCGGATAAGGGCCAACCTGAAGAATATGGGGTTTGCTCAATTCGGTTTCTCCGTCCCTTGACATTGAATGTTATCGATAACATAAACAGATCAACCGAGCTTGTCGAGAAGAATGCGGGAGGAAAAATGAGCCTTGAACTGTTTCAACTGAAAGGGCGGCGGGCGCTCGTCACCGGTTCTTCGCAGGGCATAGGCTTCGCTCTCGCCCGCGGGCTTGCCGATGCCGGAGCCGAGGTGATCCTCAACGGGCGCGACGAGGAAAAGCTCGCCGGCGCGGCGGAGCGGATCGCCGGCGCGCGCCGGCTTGCCTTCGATGCGACCGACCATGAGGCGGTGCGGGTAGCCGTCGACCGCTTCGAGTCGGAGGTCGGCGCCATCGACATTCTCGTCAACAATGCCGGCATGCAGCACCGCACCCCGCTCGAGGACTTCCCCGCTGATGCCTTTGAGAAGCTGCTGCGCACCAATATTTCGACCGTCTTCAACGTCGGCCAGGCTGTCGCGCGGCACATGATCAAGCGCGGTGCCGGCAAGATCATCAACATTGCCAGCGTGCAGACGGCGCTCGCCCGCCCGGGCATCGCGCCCTATACGGCGACCAAGGGCGCCGTCGGCAATCTGACCAAGGGCATGGCGACCGACTGGGCGAGATACGGGCTCCAATGCAACGCGATCGCCCCCGGCTATTTCGATACGCCGCTCAATGCGGCCCTCGTCGCCGATCCCGCCTTTTCCGCCTGGCTCGAGAAGCGGACGCCTGCCGGACGCTGGGGTAAGGTGGAAGAATTGGTCGGCGCCTGTATTTTCCTTGCCTCGGATGCATCCTCTTTCGTGAACGGACACGTGCTCTATGTCGACGGCGGTATCACAGCTTCTCTCTGATCTTCCTAAGCGTATGGTGCTGATGGGCGTTGCCGGCTGCGGCAAGTCCACTGTCGGCGCCGCGCTCGCCAAACGTATCGATGCCGACTATCTCGACGGCGACGACCTGCATCCGCCTGCAAATATCGACAAGATGAGCAAGGGAATTCCCTTGAGCGACGACGACCGCTGGCCCTGGCTGACGCGGGTCGGAGAGGCGCTTGCCTCCGGCAACGGGAGAACTATCATCGGCTGTTCGGCGCTGAAGCGCGCCTATCGCGATCACATCCGGCAGATCATCGGAGACCCGGTCGCCTTCGTCCATCTCGCCGGCTCGGTCGAGGTCATAGAGGAGCGGATGAAGGCTCGCAAAGGCCACTTCATGCCGTCTGCGCTGCTTGCGAGCCAGTTCGCGGCGCTCGAGCCGCCTGGACCGGATGAGAATGCCGTCAGCGTGGATATTGACCAGCCGCTCGATGCAGTCGTCGATAGCATCGTCACCCAACTCAGAGGAATGGGAAAATGACCAACAAAGTCGCCTTGATCGGCGCCGGCGCCATGGGCGGCGCCATCGGCACGCGCCTCGCCGAAACCGGGAACGAACTGGCGGTGTTCGATCTCGATCGCGACAAAGTCCAGCAATTGGTCGACAAGGGCGCCATCGCGGCGATGAGCGCGGCGGAGGCGGCTTCCCGCTCCGACTATGTGATCCTAAGCCTCAATTCGGCGAAGATTGTCCACGCGGCAGTATTCGGTCCGGGCGGCGTTGCGGAAGGCGCCAGACCCGGAACGCTCATCATCGATATGTCTTCCATCGATCCGGAATCGACGAAAGTGATGGCGTCGCAGGCGGCGGAGTCGCGCCTGCGCTGGGTCGACAGCCCACTTTCCGGGGGCGCCCCCAAGGCATTGATCGGAGAGTTGACGCTGATGGCGGGCGGCAACGAGCGGGATGTGGCGGATGCCCATCAGGTGCTCAAGCATGTCGCCTCCAACTACACCCATATGGGTCCGTCTGGCGCGGGCCAGACGACAAAGCTGATAAACCAGGTGCTCTGCGGGCTCAATTTCCTTGCTGTGGCCGAGGCCACGCAACTCGCGCTCGACGCCGGCGTCGACGCAGCCAAGATCCCGCAGGCGCTGAGAGACGGCCGCGCCGACAGCGCCATCCTGCAGGAATATATGCCCCGCTTCGTTGCCAGGGATTACCGGCGCACCGGCCGCATCGACAACATGGTCAAGGACCTGAACGGCGCACAGGATCTCGCGCGGCGGACCAACACGGCAATGCCGCTGACGGCCGTTTGCGCTGAAGTGCACAGGATGCTGACCGCCGCCGGC
>JAPSJG010000212.1 GCA_031178305.1 Sinorhizobium sp. | reverse complement strand
GGGGGCCCTTGGGGCGGCGCGGCGAGTCTCCTCCCCCACGCTTGCGGGGAGAAGGTGGCCGGCAGGCTGGATGAGGGGCAAACCCGCTCACCAGAGAGTGGCAAAAGTCAGGCTCAAGCCGCGGCTACATTTCCGAGTTTCTGCAGCTGGATAACCGCCTGGGTACGGCTGTCGACATTGAGCTTCAGCAGGATCGCCGAGACATGCGCCTTGATGGTCGCCTCAGAGACGCCGAGTTCATAAGCGATCTGCTTGTTGAGCAGGCCCTCGGCGAGCATCGAGAGCACGCGCGACTGCTGTGGCGTCAGGGTCTGCAGCCGGCGCATGAGATCGGCCAGTTCCGGCTCGTATTCCTGATTCCGGTCGTAGCCGGACGGCACGAAGATTTCCCCGGCCATGACCCTCGCGATGCCGTCGCGAATCTCCTCGATGCCGGCCGACTTCGACAGGAAGCCCGCGGCGCCGAGATCAATGACGCGATGGATGGTTGCCGGATCGTCATGCGCGGAGACGATCATCACCGGCAGGCTCGGGAATTCAGCGCGCAGCGCAATCAGTCCAGAAAGACCGCTGACCCCGGGCATGGTCAGGTCCAGGAGCATCAGATCGGCATCCGGGTGGGCGGCTGCTGACTTGCGTGCCGTCGCGAAATCGGCCGCCTCGACGATGGCCGGCGCGCCGGCCATCCCGCTCAGCGCCTGGCGCATCGCGCCTCGAAACAGCGGATGGTCGTCGGCGATGATGATGGTAATGTCCGGCATGGTGACGCCCCCTCCCAAGAGCCTCAGCTGCAATACTACAGGATGCAAGATCTTACTATCATCGAATCCGCCTCGACATAAGGATGCATTCAGCCGGCGCCCTCCGCCACAAACGGGACTTCACGTCCTGTCGGGTACCTGCTCATCCCGATTGGCGGGCGAGCCCTCTTGGCCTTCGAATTCCTTAACGATCTCCATGAACTTCCGCATAATTCTTTCCATGATGCTCATTGTCCGGTCAATCTCTTCGTCGGTCGGAAGATCCTGCTTCCTTGTTGTTGCACCGCTCTGGACGCCCCTTTCGAGGGCTTCGACGCGTTTGGTAAGAAGATCGAGTTCCCTCTCGAAAGCTGCGCGCTCGTCGGCCGCCATCCGACAAACGAGTTCGCCATTCTTCTCCTGGCAGAGGTCAACCTCGCCAGTTTCGGTGTCGAGCCGGGCAAATCCCGTCTCGGACTTCTGCATCGAATAGCGTCCAGGCGAGGGTTCCTGGGCGCCCACCGAAAGCGCCCATCCAAAACTCAGGACGAAACCCAATGCTGCGCTTGCGTGCTTCATGACATCCTCTCCGTTGGATGCGTGCTGCGGCGACTTTTGTGCGTCTCGTAAGACGCGCGGGCGCCGCAGGAAATCCGCTTCGATCTGATGTTCCTCGGTGGACATGCGGCGATATTTGCGGCAAGGCCATGGCTCGGTTTCATGACGGACGAGCGGACAGGATGAACGCTACCATATACAAGATCGTTCCGGCACTGCTTTGGCAGGAAGCACGGCGCACGGGACGGTTCGACGGCGCGCCCGTCGACCTCTCCGACGGCTTTGTTCACTTCTCGACGCGCGACCAAGTCGCCGAAACGGCAGCCCGCCATTTCGAAAGGCAGACGGACCTCCTGCTTGTCGCCGTCGACGCGGCCGCGCTCGGAGACAAGCTGGTCTATGAGCCTTCCCGCGGCGGTGCGCTCTTTCCCCATCTCTATGCGCCGCTTACGCTGAACGCGGTGATTTGGGAAAAGCCCCTGCCGCTCGGCGCGGACGGCAAGCATATCTTTCCCGAGCTTGCCCCATGACCGGACCTCTCGAAAGCCTCGCCCGTCGCGGGCTGTTCCTGCTCGATCCCGAAACCGCACATGGCCTCTCGATCCGGGCGCTGAAAAGCGGCCTAGTCCCGGGCTGCGTGGCAGGCTCCGATCCGAGATTGGCGCAAACCATAGCGGGCCTCACCTTTCTAAATCCGATCGGCATGGCGGCAGGCTACGACAAGAATGCCGAGGTGCCCGAGGCGCTGCTGAGACTCGGCTTCGGTTTTACCGAGATCGGCACGGTGACCCCGCGTCCGCAACCGGGCAACGACAAGCCGCGGCTTTTCCGGCTGGTCGAGGACGAGGCGGTGATCAACCGGCTCGGCTTCAACAATGAGGGCCATGGTGCGGCACTGGCGCGGCTCAAGGGCTGCTCGCGCGAGGCGCTGATCGGCGTCAATATCGGCGCCAACAAGGACAGTACCGACCGCATTGCCGACTATGTCGCCGGCATCCGCACCTTCTATCCGGTCGCCCGCTATTTCACCGCCAACATCTCCTCGCCCAATACCCCGGGCCTGCGCGATCTGCAGGCGCGTGAAAGCCTGGCGGCACTGCTTACGGCCGTGCTTGCTGCTCGGAATGAAACGGCCTCGAAAAGCGGCACGCATGTCCCGGTCTTCCTGAAGATCGCTCCCGACCTGACCGAGGAGGGCATGGACGATATTGCGGCGGAAGTGCTGGCGCATGACCTCGACGGGCTGATCGTGTCAAACACCACCCTCTCGCGCGAGGGGCTTAAGGATCAGCGCCACGCGCAGGAGCCGGGCGGGCTTTCCGGCAAGCCGCTCTTCGAGAAATCGACGGCGGTGCTCGCGCGGATGCGCAAACGCGTCGGGCCCGACATGCCGATCATCGGCGTCGGCGGCGTCGGCTCGGCTGAAACGGCGGCGGAAAAGATCCGCGCGGGCGCCGATCTCGTCCAACTTTATTCCTGCATGGTCTATCAGGGACCAGGCCTACCGGCGCGTATCCTGCGCGGCCTTTCGGCGCTCTGCGACCGAGAGAAGCTCACCTCGATCCGCGACATTCGCGACAGCCGCGTCGATCATTGGGCCGGACGGAAGGTCTGAGCCGCGCGGCGTGGTACCATTATCAGCAGAAACAGGCCGCGCATCATCAGGAAGAGATTGAGCCCGGCCCAAAGACCGTGATTGCCGAAGACGGGCACGAGAACGGCGAGCGAAGCGCAGTATCCGAGGAAGGCGGCGAGCATCATGTTGCGCATGTCGCGCGACCAGGTGGCGCCGATGAAGACGCCGTCCATCAGGAAGGCGAGCGCGCCGGTAAGCGCCGTCACCGCCGCCCAGGGCATGTAGTCATAGGCCAAAGCGCGTACGTCGGCCGCGGTCGTCAGGAGATCGACCAGCGCATTGCCGAAGACGAGGAAAGCGAGGGTCGTCACTGCTGCAAGCCCCAACGCCCAGCAGGCGGTCATCCGAAGGGCACGATCGAAAGCCGGCCTACAGGCGGCACCGATCGAGCGGCCCGTCAATTGCTCGGCCGCATTGGCGAGACCATCGAGATAATAGCCGGCGATCAGGAAGATGCTCATCAGCACGGCATTGGCCGCAAGCGTCACCGGGCCGAGCGCGGTGCCGATCCGCGTCATCAACGTGAAGGCAGCGAGCAGCACGAAAGAGCGGATCATGATGTCACGGTTGAGCCCGGAGAGCGCCTTCAGGCGATCTCGCGCGAAGATCGTCGCCCAGCCAGGCGCATCCCGCCTATCGAAACGGGAATAGACAATGGCGAAACCGATAATCGCGCCCATTGCCTCGCCCATGACCGTGGCGATCGCAACGCCAGCCACGCCCCAGCCGAGAACAAGTCCAAGCAGGATCGACAGCACGATATTGGCGCCGTTGATGATCGTCTGCAGCAGGAGGCCGATGGAGCCCTCGCCTCGACCTAGGACGAAGCCGAGGATCGCATAATTGGCGAGTGCCGCCGGGCCTGAGAGAATGCGACAAAGGAAGTAGGTGCTGGTGACGGCCGCGACCTCCGGCCCGGGCGCCATCAGCCAAAGGCCGAGGCCCAAGAGAAGCGGCGACAGGAGCACGACGGCGCCGCCCGAGACGAGCGCGATCACGAGCGAGCGCCAGAAGACGGCCTGCTGCTCGCGCCGGTCGCCGCGGCCATAGGCTTGCGCGACAAGGCCGGTGGTGGCAGCGCGCAGGAAGTTGAAAGTGGTGAAGATGAGGTCGAACATCACCGCACCGATCGCAAGTCCGGCCAGCATCTCGGCCCGTCCGAGCCGGCCGACGACGGCAGTGTCAACGAGGCCGAGCAGCGGCGTCGTCAGAAAACCGAGCGTCATCGGCAGGGCGATCGAAAAGATCAGCCGATTGGTGACGTGAAAGGGGGCCGCTTGGCCGGCATGCCTGTCGCGTTCGAAGCCTTCTGACGCAGTCATCGTCCCATGCTCCTTGATGCGCCAGTTCCGCAAGGTTCTCTCCGGAATCAGCTCAGGCGCACAGCACCATGGCCCAGTAGGGACGATTTCCCGAAACGGAATTTGTCGCCATCGCAACGCCGAGGCCGCGATAGCTCCCGAGCATGTTTCGGAGGTGAGCCGGCGAATTGACCCAGGCCTCGTAGGCGCGCTGTGCGTCCTCCTGGCCCATGGCGATGTTCTCGGCAGCCGGAAGCGTAACGCCCTGGCCCTTCATCCGGTCCTGGAAATTGTCACGCCAGCCGATACTGTGCTTCATCTTGCCAGCGCGTGCCATGCGTGCGGCCTGGTACATCGCCGCCACCGAAGCGGCCGGATCGCGCACGAGCGTCGAAAGACCCCTGCCCTGGCGAAGCGAGTTGACATAACCGAGTGTCGTCTCGGTCTGGTCGCTTCCGGTGCCATCGTCGGGGGAAAGGACGTTGGAGGTCGAGCAGCCGGCAATAACACTGAGCGAAATTGCGGCGCCGGCGGATAGGATGAACCGTCTGCGGGGAAGAAGGAACTGATGCTGCATGTTAACGTCGATAGCTCAGTGCACGAAGAATGATGAAAGCAGGGATGACGACGGCGGCGCCAAGCAGCAGGTAGTCGCCGACGCGCCCTAGCGCCGCAAAGCCCTTGTGCCACAGATCGAGCAGGAAATTGCGAATGCCGTAATAGACGTCGGCGGGGTACCAGTCGAAGACAGTCATGACAAAGCCGACCAGGATCGACACGACGACGAGCTTGACCAGCACGCGCAGCGGCGAGTCACCCAAGAACCTGTTTATTCCGTCCGACATCAGCGAAGAATTCTCCTGTTTGCCATCACATAAGCTGCCGTTCCCGGGCCTGCAAGCCGCGAGCAAGGGAGCTTTCCAGAATCCGCTTGTGTTTTGTCGCGTCCGGCGCCAGAAGCGTCCGTCGCAACGAACCTGCCACCCTTCATGACCGTCAACCAGCTTTCCTCCGGTGACTTGATCGCCGACCGACGTGCCGACTACGCCCAGATGCTCGCCGAAAGCGGCGAACTGCAAGGCGCGGCCGAACTCATGGGCCAGGCCCTCGAACTCGCGCCGGACTGGGCGGCCGGCTGGTTCCGGCTGGCGGACTATGAAGAGAAATCGGGCCGAAAAGAGGCGGCGATCGAGGCGCTGCGCAAGACGCTTCGCCTCAACCCGGAGGACATTTTCGGCGCCAGCCTCAAGCTTGCCCTCCTTGGCGCCGCCGAAACGCCGGAGCAGCCGCCGAGCACCTATGTCGAACGGCTCTTCGACGACTATGCGGAGCGTTTCGACGCGGCGCTTACCGAAAAGCTCGACTACAGCGTGCCGGAAAAGCTCGCCGCGCTCATCGACCGGGCGAGCGGCGGACGGCGTTTCCGGCACGTCACCGACCTCGGCTGCGGCACGGGGCTCTTTGGCGAGCGCATCCGCGACCGTGCGGATTTTCTCGAGGGCTTTGATCTTTCGGCCAACATGCTCGCAAAAGCCGAGGGGAAGGCGATCTACGAGCGGCTGGGCCAGGCGGATCTCTCCCTGCCGCCCGAGGCGTCCGGGCTGTTCGGCGAGCTGGCGGAGGAGCGCGCCGATCTCGTGAGCGCCGCGGACGTGCTGATGTATCTCGGCAATCTCGAAAGCATGTTTCTCATCATCGACCGTTTGCTGGCGCCGGACGGTCTCTTCGCCTTCTCGGTCGAGAACGCCGCAGCGGAAGGAGGCTTCGTGCTTCGTTCGTCGCTGCGGTACGCCCATTCGGAACCCTATGTCGGCTCGCTCTGCGCCGAGCACGGGCTTTCTCTTATCGCGGTCGAACAGACGGTCATTCGCATGGACGCCGGCCTGCCGATCTCCGGAATCCTGCTTCTGGCCCGCAAAGATGCTTGAGGCAGAGGGGTTGCCCTAAAATAGGTCAGCATTACTTACATATTTTTCTTGATAATTTTTTTGCGCCGCAGCAATGTCGTGCCATTGCGATAAGGGGTGGTCATGGCACAAGTCGGCCGCGTTTTCGGTCTCTGGAACACCAGTCCCACGAGGCATACGCCGATGGAGGATGCGCAGGGTATCTTTTCTGGTAGCCTCGTCGCTGCGCTAGGCCTCTATTTTCTCGCAAGCGCCGGTCTTCTGACCGGCAGCACCGCCGGCATTGCCTTTCTGCTGCACTACGCGACCGGCGTAAATTTCGGCCTCGCCTTCTTCCTTCTTAACCTGCCCTTCTTCTATCTGTCGCTGAAGCGGCTCGGTCCGGCCTTTACCGTCAAGACCTTCATCGCCATTGGGCTCACCTCGTTGCTGACGGACGCGCAATCGCGGCTATTCCAGATCGGTCAGATCCACCCGGGGTGGGCGGCGCTCATCGGCGGTCTTCTGCTCGGATACGGCCTGCTCGCGCTCTACCGCCACCGCGCGAGCCTCGGCGGCGTCGGCATCCTCGGCATCTATCTGCAGGAACGCTTCGGCATTCGCGCCGGGTTGGTGCA
>JAPSJG010000211.1 GCA_031178305.1 Sinorhizobium sp. | reverse complement strand
GCCCGATTCAAGGGCGAGACGGACGGGTTCATCTATGCCCGCTACGGCAGCCCGACCAACGACATGTTCGAGAAGCGCATGTGCATGCTCGAGGGCGCGGAAGACGCCCGCGCCACCGCCTCCGGCATGGCGGCCGTCTCGTCCGCTATCCTCTGCCAGGTGAAGGCAGGCGACCACATCGTGGCCGCGCGCGCCCTCTTTGGCTCCTGTCGCTGGGTGGTGGAAACGCTTGCGCCGAAATACGGCGTCGAATGCACGCTGGTCGACGGTCGCGACCTCACCAACTGGGAAAAGGCGGTGCGCCCGAACACGAAGGTCTTCTTCCTTGAGAGCCCGACCAACCCGACGCTGGAAGTGATCGATATTGCCGGGGTCGCCAAACTTGCCGACCAGGTCGGCGCGACGCTGGTGGTCGACAACGTTTTTGCGACGCCTCTGTTTCAGAAGCCGCTGGAGCTTGGAGCCCATGTCGTCGTCTATTCCGCTACGAAGCACATAGACGGCCAGGGCCGCTGCCTCGGCGGGATCGTCCTGTCAAACAAGCAATGGATCGACGAGAACCTGCACGACTACTTCCGTCACACCGGCCCGGCCATGTCGCCCTTCAACGCCTGGACGCTCCTCAAAGGCATCGAAACCCTGCCGCTGCGGGTCAGGCAACAGACGGAGAACGCGCGCCGGGTCGCCGACTTTCTCGCCGACCAGCCCCAGGTCGCGCGCGTGATCTATCCGGGCCGCGGTGACCATCCGCAGGCCGATATCATCGCCAAGCAGATGAGCAGTGGCTCGACCTTGGTCGCCTTCGAGCTAAAGGGCGGCAAGGAAGCGGCCTTCGCCCTTCAGAACGCGATGGAGATCGTCCGGATCTCCAACAATCTCGGCGATTCCAAGAGCCTGATCACGCACCCGGCAACGACGACGCATAAGAACTTGAGCGAGGAGGCGCGCGCCGAGCTCGGCATTTCCGCAGGCACGGTCCGCTACTCGGCCGGAATTGAGGACAGCGACGACATCATCGAAGATTTCGCCCAGGCGCTGAAGCACGTCAGGGCCTGATCAAAAACCTCATCGGCAAAGCGCCGCCCTGCAGCGGGCGCTTTTTCAGGGTTCGTCGCGAAAGGTGAGGCGCGCCAGAGCAATGCGCGCGAGAGCGGTGTAAAGGCAGATTGCCGCGAAGAACATGGCAAGTGCCGGAAACCAGAGGGGAAACAGGCAGCAGGCGAGAAGGAAGACGATGGTCTCGGTTGCCTCGGCGAGGCCGGTGGTGAAATAGAGCGATTTTGCGCCGCGCGCCTCCGTCATCATGGTCCGCTTCTCGGCCATGATCGCGAAGGCGAGGAAGCTCGAACCATTGACATAGAAGGCAAAAAGCAAGACCCCGCCGGCAAGGCCGTTGGTAGACGGATCCGCCATGATGAAGGCGAGTGGAATGGCTCCGTAGAAAGCGAAGTCGAGCACGATATCGAGGAAGCCACCGAAATCCGTCTTGCGGCTTGAACGGGCGACCGCGCCGTCGAGACCGTCGCACAGCCGGCTCGCAAGGATCAGGACTGCGCCGACGAGATAGGAATGCCAGGCGATGAGGACTGCGGCGGCAAGTCCGAGCGCGAGACCGGTGATGGTGACGGCGTCGGCGCCTACGCCGCGTTTCGCGAGCGCGATACCGATCGGCTTCAGAATTGGATCGAGAATTCTGCGCACCGCCCCGTCGAGCATGTTGCCGCCCTTTCAGCGAAAATATGATGCGGCTCGTGCAATCTTGCCGTTATTCTTCACGAAACCTTATTGCTATAGGATATCCGTACAGATTTGGAACAGGATGTCGAACATGTACCGCGCACTCACTCGCGACATTGAAGTCACGGTAGAGCCGTACTATCTCGAAGAGCAGTCCGACCCCGACGATAGCCGTTACGTCTGGGGCTATCGCATCGTCATAGCGAACCATTCGGACGTCGCGGTCCGACTGGTGACCCGCTACTGGCACATCACTGACGAGAATGGTCAGGTGGACGAGGTCAGCGGTCCAGGTGTTATTGGGGAGCAGCCGCTGCTCAATCCCGGCGACACCTATGAGTATTCCTCCGGCTGTCCGCTGGACACGCCGTCAGGCGTCATGTTCGGCCACTACAGCATGGAGGCGGAGGACGGCGAAACCTTTAATGTGGCAATCCCCGCCTTCTCGCTCGACTCCCCGGGGCAGGTGCGGACGCTGAACTGAAGCCGCCCCTGCCACTTTTTCTTTGTCGACGGCGGGCGCCCGCATCGCGCTTTCAGTTCACTGCGATCGCACCTCGCTCGCCTCGAAGCGATAGGTAGTAGAGCAGAATTCGCAGGTCACGTTGATCAGGCCATCCTCGATACTGTTTTCGATATCCTCCTGGCTCAGCCCATCCAGCACTTTGCGGATCTTGTCGCGCGAGCAACTGCAGCGATCATATACCACCTGCGGTTGATAGACGCGAACGCCGCGCTCGTGGAACAAACGGTAGAGCAACCGCTCGGTTCCGACCGTCGGGTCTGTCAGTTCGTCGGTGTCTATCGTCTCGACCATCACCTTGGCTTCCGTCCAGAGATCGTCCTCCTCGAACTGGCTCTGGCCGTTGCCATCGTCGCCGTCGCCGCCATGCAGGTCCGGCTGGCGCATTCTCTCGGGTGACTCGGGCAGGAACTGCGCCACCATGCCGCCTGCGCGCCAACGATGCCTGGGCTTGCCGTTCGCGTCACGGTCGAGAAGTTCGGCGACGCCCAGGCGCACCTTGGTCGGGATCTGCTCCGACTGGCGGAAATAGGCGCCCGCAATCTCCTCGAGCGTTGCACCGTCGAGCGGGACGATGCCCTGGTAGCGCTGTGTGTGCGCACCCTGGTCGATGGTGAAGGCAAGGATGCCCTTGCCAAGCAATTCGTGTGGCTGCGTTCGGCCACCCTTCTCGGCGGCGGCCAGCGCCTCCGCGTCATAGCGGGCATAGGCGCGAACCCGGTCCGGCGTCGAGAAATCGGCAACCACCAGATCCACCGGCCCATCGCTCTGAGTCTGGACGATGAGCTTGCCTTCGAACTTGAGCGACGTGCCGAGCAACACGGTCAGCACCACCGTCTCGGCGACTAAGCGCGCCACCGGAAGCGGATAATTGTGCCGCTCGAGGATCGCATCAAGCATCGAACCAAGCTGAACGGCACGGCCGCGCACGTCGAGCCCTTCGACGTAAAAGGGTACGACATGATCGTCACCGGCAAAATCGAACTCGCCTAGTCCCGGTGCTGTTTCTGTCATCACTTACTCCTTACTGCGTGCGGCCACAACCCGGGCATTAATCCGCCCCGTGCAACTTGCCCGGCATCTAATGGTTCCCGCCAATGAACGGAATTGTCCAGAAGTCCTATCCGCATGCGCGGCGTCGACGACTACCAAGCGGCTTTCCCGCGGCCTTTGCCGGCAAAACCATACCGAAGCCGTCCTCTGTCGCCTAGATTGTGTCGAACCGCCCCGGTTTCAATAGCTCTGCCGCTCACGTCCGTTCTGCGCGGCGCCTGCTCAGACGGCGCCGAGGCACCAGGCAAGGATCGATTTCTGCGCGTGCAGCCGGTTCTCCGCTTCGTCGAACACGACGGATTGCGGGCCGTCGATGACCTCGTCGGTGACTTCCTCGCCGCGATGGGCCGGCAGGCAATGCATGAACAGCGCATCGGCGGCCGCATGCTTCATCAGCGCCGCATTCACCTGATAGGGCTGGAAGACGTTATGGCCGCGAGCGCGATACTCCTGATTCATCGACACCCAGGTGTCGGTGACGACGCAGTCGGCGCCGGCGACAGCCTGTTCCGGCTCATGGCAAAGCAGGATCTCTCCGCCGTTGTTGCGGGCCCAATTGAGAAACTTGTCCTGCGGCTCGGAGCCAAGCGGAACAGCCATGTTCATGCGGTAGCCGAAACGCGCCGAGCCTTCGATCAGTGAGTGCAGGACGTTGTTGCCGTCGCCTGTCCAGGCGATCGTCTTGCCCCCGACAGGCCCGCGGTGCTCCTCGAATGTCAAGATATCGGCCATGATCTGGCAAGGATGCGTGTCGTCGGTGAGGCCGTTGATCACCGGCACCGTCGCATGCTCGGCCATTTCCAGAAGCCGGCGGTGGTCGGTGGTGCGGATCATGATGGCGTCGACATAGCGGGAGAGGACCTTTGCCGTGTCGCCGATCGCCTCAGCCCGGCCAAGCTGCATTTCGGTACCCGAGAGGAACAGCGTTTCGCCGCCAAGCTGCCGCATGCCGACGTCGAAGGAGACGCGCGTGCGGGTGGAGGGTTTCTCGAAAATCATCGCCAGCATCTTTCCGGCAAGCGGCTTGTCGGCCGTCCCGGCCTTGGTCGCCGATTTCCTTACGCGGGCATCGTCGATGATCGTTCTGAGATCGGCGGCCGTCATCGCGGAAAGATCGAGAAAATGTCTGGTGGCAGTCATAATGCTTTCAATTCCTGTCATGAATATCGGTACTCGACCATGATTGCGGGCCCGGTTCAAGTGAGGCCTTGCCGCGAACCTCAGGCGGCGGCGATTCCTGCCGCCCTTACCGCCTCGGCGGCGCGCTCGAGCCTTGCCAGGCCCTCACGCGCTTCTGCCGCGGTGGTGATCAGTGGCGGCAGGAGACGCAGCACGTTCTCGCCGGCGGGAACGGCCAGTAGCTTCTCCGCACGGATTGCCTTCAAGAGGTCGGCGGGAGGGACCTTTGCCTTGATGCCGAGCATCAAGCCGTCCCCGCGGATTTCCTCGATCACGTCCGGGAAACGATCCTTGAGCGAGGCGAGCCCCTGCCGGAAGACCAGCGCGACGTCGCGCACCTGATCGAGAAAGCCCTCGGCGAGAATGACGTCGAGCACCGCATTGCCGACAGCCATAGCCAGCGGATTGCCGCCATAGGTGGAGCCGTGCGTGCCCGCCATCATACCTGCGGCAGCCGCCTCCGTCGCAAGGCAAGCGCCGAGCGGAAAGCCGCCGCCGATGCCCTTGGCGACCGCCATGATGTCGGGCCTGATACCCGCCCATTCATAGGCGAAGAGCTTGCCGGTGCGGCCGACGCCGCATTGCACCTCGTCCAGGATCAACAGCAGGCCGAATTCGTCGCAGAGCGCACGCAACTCCTGCAGGAATTCCTTGGATGCTAGGCGAATGCCGCCCTCGCCCTGGATCGGCTCGATCAGGATCGCCGCAGTTTCGTCATTGATGGCGTTCTTTACGGCGGCGATGTCGCCGAAGGGAACCTGATAGAAGCCCGGCGCCTTCGGCCCGAAGCCTTCTATATATTTCTGCTGGCCGCCGGCGGCGATCGTTGCGATGGTGCGGCCGTGGAAGGCACCTTCGAAGGTGATGACGTGAAACCGCTCCAGATGCCCTTTGGCGAAGTGGTAGCGTCGCGCCGTCTTGATCGCGCATTCCAGCGCCTCCGCGCCTGAATTGGTGAAGAAGACGCGGTCGGCGAAGGTGACCGCCGTCAGCCGACGCGCGAGGCTCTCCTGGCCCGGCACGTCGTAGAGATTGGAAACGTGCCAGAGCTTTTCAGCCTGTGCCTTCAGCGCCTCGACCAGGTGCGGATGAGCATGACCGAGGGAGTTCACGGCAACACCGGCGGCAAAATCGAGATAGCGCGTACCATCCTCCGCTATCAGCCAGACGCCCTCGCCTCGCTCGAAACGCAACGGAGCGCGCAAATAGGTGTCGTAGAGCGGCGTTGTTGCGGTCATTTGAGCTTCTCCTTCTCGGCAAACGCCATCGGACTGATCGGTCGTGATTTGTCCGGCCCGAAAAAATCAAAATGCCGCCTTTCGGCGGCCGGGGCACTATTCCCATTTCGCGGCGCAATGTCAACAAAACCAAGGCCTGCGGCCGCCTTGACGGTGCCGAATCCGCCATGCGAAAAAATCGCGCGCCGGGGCTTGCAAAAATGCAACTATCGGACAGCAAGTTGGGGAAAACCGCGAAATCGATTCGGCGCGATTCCGGCGACTCTTGCCACGGAGTCACCCTGCCGGTAGGTTAAGATTTAATTACTAGACGCGTGCGGCGGACCTAGTCACCAAAATTGTTATCGCGTTGTAACTCCAGGGTTTTTCTGGAGAAGGGTGATGGATTCTGCCATCCCAACGCCGAGAACGGGGAGTGCAGACATGATTTGGACTGACGAGCGGGTTGAGAAATTGAAGAAGCTATGGTCCGAGGGCTTGAGCGCCAGCCAGATCGCGGCGCAATTGGGCGGCGTCAGCCGCAATGCCGTTATCGGCAAGGTGCACCGGCTGAGCCTGCCGGGACGGGCAAAGGCCGGCGGCACGGCCGCAGCCGCTCGTCCCAAGCGGGCGACCTCGGCGCCGCGTGCGCCGAACTACGCCGCACGCGCCGTAACCCGGACCGTGGCCCGCCCCGCAGGCGCCACCGTTCTCAAGGAAGAGGTCGCCATCGATCTGGCGGCGGAGCCGGATATCGAGCTCGCAGCGAACATCGTGCTGCCGATGTCGCGCCGGCTGGAGCTGACGCAACTCACCGAGCGCACCTGCAAGTGGCCGATCGGCGATCCGCTGAAGGAGGAATTCCATTTCTGCGGCAACGACTCGCCGGAGTCCTCGCCCTATTGCAGTTACCATGCGCGGCTTGCTTATCAGCCGTCCGCGGAGCGGCGGCGCAGCCGCTGAGTTGGAGCGGCGAGCCACGCAAAACGGGCCTTTGTGGCCCCCTTTTTGAATAAAAGGCGCACGGCGCTGTAGAATCATCGTGGTCTATTAAGGATTTAG
>JAPSJG010000210.1 GCA_031178305.1 Sinorhizobium sp. | reverse complement strand
GGTGCCGATGCCGCCGATGCCGTCGTCGTGCGCGGTCGTTCCCGCTCCGTTTCCGTGCGACTCGGCAAGGTCGAGGGGACGGAATCCTCCGAAAGCGACGAGTTTTCGCTCAGGGTCTTTGTCGGGCGCCGCGTGGCGAGCGTCGCTGCAAACCCGGGCTTCGACTTGAAGCTCTTGGCCGAGCGCGCTGTCGCGATGGCGAAGGCCTCGCCCGAGGACCCTTATGCATCGCTTGCCGACCCCGAGCGATTGGCGAAATCCTATCCGGACCTAGACTTGTTCGACGGCCGTGAAGTCTCGACGGAAGCGCTGACGGAGGCGGCGCTCGCCGCGGAAGCGGCAGCGCTGGCTGTGCCGGGAGTCACGAATTCGAGTGGCGCCGGCGCTAGCGCCGGCATGGGCGGCTTAGTGCTCGTCACCTCTCATGGTTTTTCCGGCTCCTATATGGCGACCCGCTTCGGCCGGTCCGTCAGTGCGATCGCGGGCGAAGGCACGAAGATGGAGCGGGACTATGACTATGACAGCCGGCTCTATTTCGACGAGCTGCGCACGCCCGAGGATATCGGCCAAGTCGCCGGCGAACGGGCCGTCGCGCGGGTCAACCCCCGCCGGGTCGCGACCCGGAAGAATGTCACCGTCGTTTACGATCCGCGCATGGCCCGCGGATTCGTCGGGCATCTTGCGGGTGCCATCAACGGGGCTTCAGTCGCGCGTAAGACGAGCTTCCTGCGAGACATGATGGGCAAGCAGATCATGAGGTCCGGCATTGCCGTCACCGACGATCCGCTGGTCCTGCGCGGCGCCTCCTCGCGCCCCTTCGATGGCGAAGGAGTAACCGGCTCGAAGCTGTCCATGGTCGAGGATGGCGTACTCAGGCACTGGTTCCTCTCGACTTCGGCGGCGAGGGAACTCGGGCTTCAGACAAATGGGCGCGGCGTGCGCGGCGGCCCCACGGTCAACCCCGCCTCCACCAATCTCGCCCTCGAACCGGGCGACATTTCCCGCGACGACCTGATCCGCAGCATCGGCACCGGTTTCTACGTGACCGAGCTGATCGGCCAGGGCGTCAACATGGTGACGGGCGAGTATAGCCGCGGCGCTTCCGGCTTTTGGATCGAGAACGGCGAAATCACCTTCCCGGTTTCCGAGGTGACGATTGCTTCCAATCTGAAGCAGATGTTCATGGCGCTGACGCCGGCAGACGACATCGACAGGAAGTTCGGCACAGCCGCACCTACATTGGCTATCGGGGGCATGACGCTTGCCGGATCTTGAATGCAGGCGGCTACAGCGCCCATGATGAACGCCGGCCCATCGCCGCGCGTCAAGGAGTTGAATGTCTGAGAAAACCCTCCCGACCAATCGCTGGGGCGAGGACCTGGCGCTGATCCTCGCCGCCGCGGTCGCAGCCGGGGACACGGCGCTCGGATATTTCCGCAGGACGGTCGACGTTCGCTGGAAGAATGAAGGCCGCTCGCCCGTAAGCGAGGCCGATCTTGCCGCAAACGACATCCTCAAGACCCGATTGCTCGGCGCGCGACCCGACTATGGCTGGCTTTCGGAAGAAACCGACGACGACGAGACGCGCCTTTCGCGTGAGACGGTATTCGTCGTCGATCCGATCGACGGCACGCGCGCTTTCATCGCAGGCAAGGAGCTCTGGTGCATCAGCGTCGCCATTGTCCATCGCGGCCTGCCGGCCGGCGGGGTACTCTATGCGCCGGCGCTCGGGGAACTCTTTGAGGCGACGCACGATGGCGAGGCGCGCAAGAATGGCGAGCCGATCGCTGTGCGCGATCCCGCCCCAGACGGAAAGCTGCAGGTGGCGGTGGCCGAGGATCTCAGTCGCAAGCTAATCTCCCCCTATCGCGAAAGAATCGTCCGCGTTCCGCATGTGCCTTCACTCGCCTACCGGCTGGCGATGATCGCGGATGGCCGCATCGACGGCACGATCATCAAACGGAATTCGCACGATTGGGATTTGGCTGCAGCCGACCTCATTCTCGCGCGGGCGGGCGGGACGCTTTGTGGGCTGGACGGCATGCCCCTGTCCTACAATCGCCCGATTGTGAGCCATGGGTTTCTGGGCGCTGCGTCCGGAGCGGCCTTGCCTGCCCTGCTCGCCGCTTCCCGGCCGCTCGCCCATTGACCTTTGGGGGCGAATGCCGCAAATCAACGCCGACCGTTCAAAAAGAAAATGGGAACAAGATGGCTCACGATACCGAGAAGAAACAGCGTCTGCATCTCGTCTTCGGCGGCGAGTTGACGACTCTTAAGGACGTTCACTTCCGCGACCTCGACAAGCTGGACATCGTCGGTATTTTTCCCGATTACGAGAGCGCCCATGTAGCATGGAAGGCCAAGGCGCAAATGACGGTAGACAACGCCCACATGCGCTATTTCATCGTTCATATGCATCGCCTGCTCGACCCGGAAAACGAGTAATGCCGGAAAGGCGGGAAGCTCAAGGAGAGGGCGCGCGTTCATGAGTAGCCTTCGCGCACGGCTTGCGCTTTCCGCCTATCGCTGGCTGGGAACGGCGGTCTATCCCCTGGTGGGACCCTATCTCGCGCTCAGGGCCACCAAGGGCAAGGAGGACCCGGCGCGTCGTCGCGAGCGCTACGGCTACGCGAGCGCGCCGCGCCCCGAAGGGCCGCTCGTCTGGTTCCATGCGGCAAGCGTCGGCGAAACGGTCGCCGTGACCCCGCTGATCAAGGAAATCCACCGCCGCGGCATCGCCGTGGTTCTGACCACCGGAACGACGACGTCGGCGCGGGTGGCGGCCGAGCGGCTGGGGTCGATCATCCTGCACCAATATGTGCCGCTCGATTTCAAGCCGGTGGTGAGCCGCTTCCTCGAATATTGGCAGCCGGATCTGGCGATCATCGCCGAATCGGAAATCTGGCCGATGACCATCGTCGAATTGGGCCGGCGGCATATCCCTCAGGTTCTCGTCAACGCGCGCCTCTCGGACCGCACTTTCGCCCGCTGGAAGAAGCGGCCGTCGCTTGCCGAAGCCCTTTTCGAAAATCTCGCCCTTGTCATCGCCCAGTCGGAAGTCGACGCGGAGCGCTTCCGGGCGCTTGGCGCGTTGCCGGTGATGGTTTCCGGAAATCTCAAGGTCGATACCGATCTCCCGCCGTATGATCCGCAGGCGCTGCGCGAATATCGCCAACAGATCGGTAGCCGCAAGACTTGGGCTGCGATCTCCACCTTCGAGGGTGAGGAGGACGCGGCGGGCGCCGTCCACCAGGCATTGAAGGAGCGCACCGGCCTCTTGACGATCGTCGTACCGCGCCATCCCGAACGCTGCGACGCCGTCGAAGCGGCATTGACCGCCAAGGGGCTCAATGTTGCGCGGCGCACGCGCGGCGATCCGCTGACGCCGGACGTCGACATCTTTCTCGGCGATACGATTGGCGAGATGGGCCTCTATCTCCGCCTGACGGAGGTCGCCTTCGTTGGACGCTCGCTTTTTGCCGAAGGCGGACAGAACCCACTGGAGCCGGCGATGCTCGGCTGCGCGGTACTCTCAGGCGGCAATGTCCAGAATTTCCGCGACACCTATCAGATGCTTGCAAAGAACGGCAGCGCCAAAATTGTACGTGACGTTGAAATGCTGGCGAAGGGCGTCAATTTTCTGCTCGTCAACGACGATATGCGCCGTTCGATGATCGACGCCGGCCTCGAATCCGTGCAACAGATGCGCGGTGGGTTGACGGCGACGTTGAAGGGGCTGGAGCCCTACGTCAATCCGCTCGTGGTGAAGGCGCGGCTTGCCCCTCGCGCAGAAGGTATATTCGGATAGACCATGGCAAGGAAAGCAATTGCCGGCATATTGTTCGACAAGGACGGTACGCTCCTTGACTACGCCAAGAGCTGGGTGCCGGTGAATTATGAGCTGGCGCGGATCGCGGCCAGGAGCGACGAGGACCTTGCGCGGGTACTTCTTCAGGCGGGCGGGATGGATCCGGATACTGGCCGCGTTGCGCCGGACAGTCTGCTTGCCGCCGGCAATACCGTGGAGATCGCGACCGGCATGGTGCGTGCCGGCGCGCCATTCACGATCGACGAGTTGACGGCGCTGTTCGATGGGCTCTTCGCGCGCTCCGCGGAATACGCCGTGCCGGTCACGGATCTGGGTGCTTTCTTTGCGGCATTGCATGCCAAGGGATATCGCCTCGGCATCGCCTCGAGTGACAACGAACGCTCGATCCGGGAAACCGCCAGGCGCTTCGGATTCGAAAACTACCTGCACTATGTTGCCGGCTACGACAGCGGCTACGGCGTCAAGCCGGAGCCTGGAATGGTGCTCGGCTTCTGTGCGGCTACTGGGCTTACGCCTGAGCAGATTGCAGTCGTCGGAGACAATAACCACGACATGCACATGGGCCGCAGCGCCGGGGTCGGCCTGACCATTGCCGTGCTGAGCGGCACGGGCTCGCGTCAGTCCCTCGCCGCAGCGTCGGATCATTGCCTGACAAACATCACCGAGCTCGAAGCGGTGCTCTGACGCGTCGATACCGCCCGATCGACTTGCCTTTTTTGCCGTTCTGACGTTTTTTTGTGGCAGCCACGCCCATCGCAGCGGTGGTGGCGCTTAAATCGGGATCGTCCCGGGATCGCAAGCGGCGGAGGCGGCACGTCAAAAATGGTTTCGGAAGCGCCTCCATTCTGGTGGACCAAGGCCGACTGGCGCGCCTATACGCTTTGGCCGTTCTCCCGGCTCTACGGCTGGATTGCCGGCCTGCGCATGGACCGCGCACGTCGCGCGATGCCGCCCGTGCCGCTCATCTGCGTCGGCAATTTCACGGTAGGCGGGGCCGGCAAAACGCCGACGGCTATCGCCCTTGCCCGTGCAGCCAGGGCGAAAGGGTTGACGCCCGGTTTCTTGAGCCGCGGCTATGGCGGCTCGCTCGACGTCACGACGGTCGTGGACCCTGCCCACCATCGCGCCCGGGATGTCGGCGACGAGCCGCTGCTGCTCGCGCGCGAGGCGCTGACGGTCATTTGCCGCCGTCGAGTCGAAGGCGCCCGCAAGCTTGCCGCCGAAGGCGCCGAGATCATCATCATGGATGACGGCTTCCAGAGCGCTCGACTGAACTTCGATTTCGCACTTCTGGTGATCGACTCCGTCCGCGGTGTGGGCAATGGCCATCTCGTACCATCCGGACCGGTTCGCGCGCCGATCGCCCATCAGCTTCGCCACGCCTCGGCCCTTCTGAAGATCGGCCAGGGCCCGGCCGCCGATCCGCTGATCCGCCGCGCCGCGCGGGCCGGCAAGCCCGTCTATGTCGCGGACACGGTGCGGCTTGAGAACGGCTCTCTTGCCGGCGTCAAGGTGCTTGCCTGGGCGGGTATTGCCGATCCGGAGAAGTTCTACCGCACGGTCCGCGAGACCGGCGCCATCATCGAGGAGACGCGGAGTTTCCCCGACCACCACCATTTCTCCGAGGACGAGATTGCCGACCTGCTCGATCGCGCCGAAAGCCGCGGCTATACGCTGGTGACCACGGCCAAGGACATGGTGCGCCTCATGTTTAGCCACGGACGATCTGCGGAGCTGGCTGAAAAGAGCAGGGTCATCGAGATCGAAGTGCGCTTCGACGATCCCTCGGCACCGGGCAAGATCATCAAGGCTACGCTCGATACCGCGCGGGCGCGCAAACTCCGCCGGGTTAAAAACCCGTAGCGTGAGACCGCGGCTGCTTCGGATCAGTGCCGCTGCGCCGGCATCGTCCCGGCGCGCCGTTCTGCGTCAAGCGAGGCTGCCGCATCCACATAGGCTTCCTGGCGCGCGACGCTCCAATAGCGAAGTTCGTCCACCTGTATCGGCTTGCCTGTTACGGCGCAGACCACATAGGAGCCGGCCAGCACGATCTGAAAGTCGCCGTCGAGATAGCGGATCTTCGCCTCGCGAGAGGAATTTCCGTCGAAACGGTTCATCATTGTGCCTGCTTTTTGACTGCTGTTTCTTCCGATCTATCCGGGCGCAAGGGAAATGGCCAGCGGAATTGCAAAAATCGCCGTGCCGTTTCATTGCCATTCCGTTCAGCTCCTGCCGAACAGCCGTTCGATGTCGGCGAGCTTCAGTTCTATATAGGTCGGCCGCCCGTGGTTGCACTGGCCGGAGCCGGGGGTCGCCTCCATCTGGCGGAGCAGCGCGTTCATCTCCTCCGTGCGCAGCCGGCGGCCGGAGCGGACGGAGCCGTGGCAGGCCATGGTCGCGGCCAGATATTCGAGCCGGCCGGCAAGGCCATTTGCCGTATCCCATTCCGCAAGCTCGTCGGCGAGTTGCCGCACCAGGCCTGCTGCGTCCATCTCGCCGAGCATTGCCGGTGTCTCGCACACCGCGATCGCCCCGGGGCCGAAGCGCTCGATGGAAAGGCCGAGCCGCACGAACTCCTGCGCATGCGCCATCAACCGCTCGCAGTCGTCCTCCGCGAGGTCGACGATCTCGGGAATGAGCAGCGCCTGCGCCGGCACCGGGCGCGAATGCAGCGCTTGCCGCATCGTTTCGAAGACGAGACGTTCATGCGCGGCGTGTTGATCGACGATGACAATGCCGTCCTCGGTCTGGGCGACGATATAGTTCTCGTGCAGCTGTGCGCGGGCGGCCCCGAGCGGGAAGGCGGTTTCGCTGGTTCCGTCCGCTACTTGCGACTCTGCCGCACGCACGGCGGCGCGCGCGGATAGCTCTGCGAACTCGGCGAAGGCTGCCTGCGGTGTCTCCGCAAAGCCCCCGGGAGGCTCGTCGAAATGCATCGGTCGGTAG
>JAPSJG010000005.1 GCA_031178305.1 Sinorhizobium sp. | reverse complement strand
TTCGCCGCGGATGTCGCGCCGCTCTTTGCCTATCTCGACAGGCTAACGCCGCTGTTGTGGCGCCAGGGCAAGGCCTATCCGCAGAATTATCAGGACATGAAACAGAAGCTCGCCGATGGCGAACTCGATATCGTCTTCGCCTTCAACCCGGCGGAAGCCTCGTCGGCCATCGCCAATGGTCAGTTGCCGGACACGGTGCGCTCCTTCGTCTTTTCCGGCGGAACGCTCGGCAATACGCATTTCCTTGCTATCCCCTACAATGCGACGGCGAAAGAGGGCGCGCTGCTTCTTGCTAATTTCCTACTCTCGCCGGAGGCGCAATTACGCAAGCAGGACCCGAATATCTGGGGCGATCCGACGGTTCTTTCGCTGGCAAAGCTTCCGTCCGCGGATCAATCCGCGTTCGAAAATCTCGATCTTGGCGTTGCGACGCTCAGGCCCAACGAGCTTGGACCGGAGCTCGAAGAGCCGCATCCCACCTGGATGACACGCATCGAGGCGGAATGGATCCGACGCTATGGCGCGGCCAACTAGCCCCAGGCGCCCGATCTTCAACGCGAACCGGCTGCTCGCGCTCATTCTCGGACTGCCCGTGCTTGCCGGTGTAGCGGGAACCCTCCTGCCGGCCTTCGGTTATCTGCCGGCGCTTGGCGGCTTCCGGTTCACCCTCGACCATTTTGCCGAGCTTGCCGGACTACCGCATATCCTGCGCTCCACGCTCACCGGCCTCGCCGCCGGACTGGTGACGACATCGATCGCGGTGACGATCGTCGGGATCTTCATGGCCGGTTTTGCCGGCTCGCCAATCTTCTCCCGCGTCCAGCACATGGTTTCGCCGCTGCTCGCGGTACCGCACGCGGCGGCCGCCTTCGCGCTCGCCTTCCTCATTGCACCCTCGGGGTTCGTGCTGCGCCTGGTCTCACCCGAGATGACGGGCTTTTCCCGCCCCCCGCAGTGGCTCGTTCCAAACGATCCGCTCGGGCTCTCGCTGATCGCCGGGCTGATCACCAAGGAAGTTCCCTTCCTCTTTCTCGTTGCGCTTGCCGCATGTCCGCAACTGCCTCTTCGCCAATCCAGGCAATTGACCGCGGCTTTAGGCTACGGGCGGTTGAGCGGCTTCCTGATCAGCCTCTGGCCCGCGCTTTACCGGCAGATCCGGCTCGCCGTATTCGCTGTGCTCGTCTACTCCGTTTCCGTGGTCGATGTTGCCATAGTCCTCGGACCGCAACTGCCAACCACGCTGCCGGTACGCATTGCCCGATGGGCGTCGGATCCCGAATTGCTTGCGCGATTTCTCGCCTCGGCGGCCGCCCTGCTGCAGCTTGCCGTCGTCGTCGCAGCTATGGCGACCTGGATCCTCATCGAACGACTCGGAAAGCTTCTTCTTACCCGCCTGACCTCCTCCGGACGGCGCTTTCGAAGTGATGGCGCGGTTAGACTCGCATCGGCCCTGGCAATGGCGGCCTGTGCCATTCTCGTTTTCCTGGGCCTTGCAATTCTTGGGCTCTGGTCGGTGGCGGGATTCTGGCCGTTTCCGGATGCCTTGCCGGCAAGTGTCACGCCGCGAACATGGCTGCGCACCTTGCCGCTGCTCGGAGCGGCGCTTGGCACCACGATCACGCTTGCGCTATTTGCGGCGTCGCTCGCCCTCCTGACCGCCATTCTGCTTTTGCACCGCAACGGAGCGAAAGGGAGTGCCGGAAACGGCATAGGCTACAAATCACTCTATCTGCCGCTTCTCCTGCCGGAGATCAGTTTCGTCTTCGGGCTGCAGATCCTGATCGCCGCGGCCGGGTTCAAGCCGGCCTTTGCGAGCGTGCTGGCGGCTCATTACCTGTTCGTGCTGCCTTATGTGCTGCTGTCGCTCGCAGCCCCCTGGCGGGAGCTCGATCCGCGTTTCGAGCGCATCGCCGCCGGCTTCGGCAAGTCGTCCTTGCGCATCTTGCTCACGGTGCGGTTGCCGATGCTTTTTCGGGCCTGTCTGACCGCCTTTGCCGTCGGCTTCTCGGTCTCGATCAGTCTCTATCTCCCGACCCTCCTGATCGGTGCCGGGCGGCTGACGACGATCGCCACCGAGACGGTTGCGCTTTCCTCCGGCGGCGATCGGCGGGTGATCGGCGTCTATGCGCTCGTCCAGGCGTTTCTCCCCTTTCTCGCATTTCTCGTTGCGTCGCTCGCACCGCAATTGCTATTCCGCAACCGGCGCGCCATGAGGACGTGAATGCAGGAAATCGCCGAGGCAAATTCAAGTGCGGGGGCCAAATCCCTGACGCTATCGAACGTTGAGATCCGCTTGGGCGGGCGGGCGCTCCTCGCCCTTTCGGCGACGGTGATGCCGGGCGAGATCCTGACCGTGATGGGACCGTCCGGCTCCGGCAAGTCCACCCTGCTCGCCTATGTCGGTGGGTTTCTAGATCCCGCATTTGATGCCAGCGGACGCGTGCTGATCGGGGATGAGGATATCACCGAGCTCGCGTCCAACCGACGCCACGTAGGCATTCTGTTTCAGGATCCCCTGCTCCTGCCGCATCTCTCCGTCGGCGGAAACCTCCTCTTCGCCATCCCGCAACGGGTCAAAGGACACAAAGCGCGCCGCGAACTGGCCGAAGCGGCGCTCGAAGAGGTCGAGCTCGCCGGCTTCTTCGATCGCGACCCGGAAACACTTTCGGGCGGTCAGAAGGCACGCGTCGCGTTGCAAAGGGTGCTGGTATCGGCACCGCGCTTCTTGCTGCTTGACGAGCCCTTCTCGAAACTAGACGCGGCGCTACGGCAGCAGACGCGAGAACTCGTGTTCTCCAAGGCGAAGGCCGCAGGACTGCCGACCATTCTCGTCACCCATGACAGCGCCGACGCGAAAGGCGCGGGCGGCCCGGTGATCGAAATCGCGGCCGGAGAGGAAGTCTGATGCACGCGCTTCCGTCCTTGCCGATCCGCGAAGTTCTGCCCGCGCTTGGCGAAGCGCTCGACAGGTTGCCATCCGTCGTGCTTTCCGCTCCGCCGGGGGCCGGCAAGACGACGCTCGTGCCGCTCTTCCTCATGAACCAGCCTTGGCTGAACGGAGGCAAGATCGTCCTGCTTGAGCCGCGGCGGCTCGCAGCCAGGGCGGCGGCGGGGCGCATGGCCGAACTGCTTGGCGAAAAGGTCGGCGAAACCGTCGGCTACCGCATGCGGCTCGACAATCGGATATCGGCCAAGACGCGGATCGAGGTGGTGACGGAGGGCGTCTTCACCCGGATGATACTCGATGATCCCGAACTCAACGGAGTATCGGCGGTGCTGTTCGACGAATTTCACGAACGATCGCTCGACGCGGATTTCGGGCTGGCGCTGGCGCTCGACGTTCTATCGGCCTTACGTGACGATCTGCGGATCGTCGTCATGTCCGCGACACTCGACGTGGACCGTGTCGCCAAGCTGCTCGGCAATGCGCCGGTGCTGAAGAGCGAGGGGCGGAGCTTTCCGGTCGACATCCGCTATCAGGCCAGAAACACCGGCGAAAGCGTCGAGGATGCCGTGGTGCGGACGATCGTCGAGGCTCATCGATCGGAGGAGGGTTCGATCCTCGCCTTCCTGCCCGGCCAGGCCGAAATCACGCGGGCTGCGGAGCGCCTTGCAGGACGCTTCGACGCGACCACGATAATCGCGCCGCTTTACGGCAATCTGAGCCAAAAGGAGCAGGACGCGGCGATCCGTCCGGCGCCGAAGGGCACACGCAAGATCGTGCTTGCGACCTCCATCGCCGAAACCTCGATCACCATTGACGGGGTGCGGATCGTCGTCGACAGCGGGTTGCAGCGGCTGCCGGTGTTCGAGGCCTCGACCGGCATTACGCGGCTGGAAACAGTCCGTGTCTCGAAAGCGTCCGCCGACCAACGCGCCGGACGCGCCGGACGCACCGAGGCGGGCATCGCGATCCGGCTTTGGCATGCGGGCCAGACGGCGGCGCTTGCCGACTTCACGCCGCCGCAGATTCTCGCGAGCGACCTTTCCGGCCTGCTGCTTGATCTCGCCCATTGGGGTGTTGCCGAGCCTTCATTGCTCGCCTTCATAGATCCGCCACCGGAGACGACGCTCAGCGAAGCTCGCAGCCTGCTTATCGAACTTGGGGCGCTTGACGCCAATGGCGCACTGACGCCAAGGGGCCGCAAGATTCGAGATCTGGCGCTGCCGGGGCGGCTGGCGGCCATGGCGGTTTCTGCAGCCGAGGAGGGACAGGCGGCGGAAGCCTGTCTGATCGCAGTGATGCTCACCGAACAGGGCCTCGGCGGCAACAGCGTCGACATCGAGGAGCGACTAAGTCGCTTCCGAAGCGACCGCAGCGAGCGGGCGGAAGCCGCGCGCGGGCTTGCGCGGCGCATGGCCGCGGAACTCGGCGCCTCAAAGGACAGTGGCGAACGCCCCCTGCCCGGTCCCCTGCTGATGCATGCCTTCCCCGATCGGATTGCGCTGCAGCGCGGCGGCCGCGGCCGCTTCGTGATGGCCAACGGGCGTGGCGCGGAAGTGCCGGAGACCGAGCGATTGGCGGCGGCGGGGATGCTCGTGATAGCCGATTTGACAGGCAGAGCGGGGGCGCAGCGGGTGCTCGCGGCGGCGGAGATCACCAAGGCCGACGTCGAGGCGCACATGCAGGACGCGATCGTCAGCGAAGAGCAGAGCTTTTTCGATCGGGCGAGCCGACAGGTACGGGCGCGGCGGGTCATGCGGCTCGGCGCTATCATCTTCGAGGAGAAGCCCTTGCCGCGGCCCGTCGGTGAGGCAGCCGCGCGGGCGCTTGCCGATGGCGTCCGCCAACTCGGACTGGCCGCCGTGCCGTTCCCGAAGGAGGTCGCGCAACTGCGCGACCGCATCGGCTTCCTGCACCGCTCGATCGGCGAGCCCTGGCCGGACATGTCGGACGCGGCGCTCATCTCTCGTCTCGACGAGTGGTTCGTTCCCTTCCAAGGGGAGGCCGGCGGCCTTGACGGCATTAAGAGCCGCGATGTGGCCGAGGGCCTGATGTCGCTCGTGCCTTACGAGCTTCAACGCGACCTGGCGAGGCTGGCACCGACGCATTTCGAAGCGCCGACCGGACAGCGGCATCCGATCCATTACGACGGCGACGAACCGCTCCTGTCGATCCGCGTGCAGGAGCTCTTCGGGCTGAAGAGCCATCCGGCAATCGGCGACGGCCGGCTGCCGCTGCTGCTCGAACTGATCTCGCCCGGCCACCGGCCGATTCAGACGACGCGCGACCTGCCCGGCTTCTGGTCGGGCTCCTGGAAGGATGTGAGAGCCGATATGCGCGGGCGCTATCCGAAGCATCCCTGGCCGGAGGACCCGGCCAATGCGATGCCGACGACACGCGCGAAGCCGCGCGGCGCATGAGCGCGATCATTTCAGTCAATTTTTCGACGGGTTGAGCAGAATGCGGGCGGAAGACCGCTCTTCTCATCACGCTCTACGGCGCCGCGTGTGTTATCAGACGTGCAAAGGGCGCAGCAGCACTTTGTGTTGCCGCATGCCTCCGTCCTTAAATAGAGGTCATAAGCACGCAGTAGGGCTGGTCTATCGTCCCGATGTGGCGATAGACTTCAGCTATGCGCAGCGCGCGATAGGACCGGCATGACGGCAATGGCACTCGACAATCTCAACGGCAATCGCAGTCTTCGGCTGCAGACACTCGTGCGGCTGCGGTGGCTGGCGGTGGGCGGCCAATCCGTGGCCGTGATCGTCACGGCGCTATGGCTGCAATTTCCGCTGCCGCTCGTTTCCTGTTCGGCCCTGATCGCGAGCCTTGCGGTGCTCAACGCCTTTCTTACCGTGCGTTATCCGCCGACGCACCGGCTGACGCCGCCGGCCGCCTTCGTGCTGCTCGGCCTCGACCTGGCGCAGCTGACGGCGCTGCTCTTCATCACCGGCGGGCTCGCCAATCCCTTCGCGCCACTCCTCTGCGTGCCGGTGATCATCTCGTCGGCCTCGCAGCCGAAGCCGCACAGTATCGTTCTGGCGGGCTTCGCGGTCATCGGCGTCACCGCCCTTGCATTCTCGCCCTTCCCGCTGCCCTGGTATGCCGGAACCGTCCTGCTGATACCGAGCGTGCTGACGATCGGCATCTGGTTCGCGATCGTCTCGCTGACGGCCTTTGCCGCTTTCTACACGTATCGGGTTTCGCTCGAGGCAAGCGAGCTTTCCGAAGCGCTGACGGCGACCGAACTCGTGCTCCAACGCGAAAAGCACCTGTCGCAGCTCGACGGCCTCGCAGCCGCCGCCGCTCATGAGCTCGGCACACCACTTGCGACGATCAGCGTCGTCGCCAAGGAGATGGAACGGGAGCTTGGCGACGACCCGCGCTTTGGCGAGGACGTCCACCTGTTGCGCAGCCAAAGCGAGCGCTGCCGCGACATCCTCAAGCGCCTGACGACGCTGTCGTCCGAAAGCGAGGAGCACATGCGTCTCCTGCCGCTCTCCTCGCTAATTGAGGAGGTAATGGCGCCGCACCGCGAATTCGGGATCGAGATCAAACTCGTGGAGAAGGGCGACCGCGCCAGCGAACCTGTCGGCACCCGCAATGCCGGCATCCTCTACGGCCTCGGCAACCTTCTGGAAAATGCCGTCGACTACGCCCGAAAGGCGGTGACTGTGACGGTCGAGCACACAGCCGAGCGCGTGAAGGTAACGATCGAGGACGACGGCGACGGTTTCGCTCCAGATATCCTCACGCGGATCGGCGAGCCCTATGTCACCCGGCGGCAGAAAGAAGACAGCGCCGGCGGGCTCGGTCTCGGCCTTTTCATCGCGAAAACGCTGCTCGAGAGATCCGGCGCCCGGCTGCGCTTCGAGAACGGCAATCCGGGCGCCCGCGTCATCGTCGAATGGCCGCGCGCGCTCATGGATACGAAACTGGCGAAATGATCCCGGCGAATTATTGAAGACAGGCGAGAAAAACCCACGTAATTTCAGCCGAAAAACTGGAGGGCTCGAGGGTTGAAGAATGACTGACAAATCAACGGCTGGACAAAGCACTCAGTCGGATGCTGAACTCATCGGGCCCGACAGGACGCTTCTGATCGTCGATGACGACGGGCCGTTCCTGCGGCGGCTCGCGCGCGCCATGGAGGCACGCGGCTTCACGGTCGAAATCGCCGAATCGGTCGCGGAAGGCATTGCCAAGGCGAAGACGCATCCGCCGAAACATGCGGTCATCGACCTCAGGCTCGGCGACGGCAGCGGGCTCGACGTGATCGAAGCGATCCGCGGGCGCCGAGACGACACGCGCATGATCGTGCTTACCGGCTACGGCAACATCGCCACCGCCGTGAATGCCGTGAAGCTCGGGGCGGTCGACTACCTCTCGAAGCCGGCAGACGCCGACGACATCTTCGCCGCCCTGGTGCAGCGCTCGGGCGAACGCGTCGAGCCGCCGGAAAATCCGATGTCGGCCGACCGCGTTCGCTGGGAACACATCCAGCGCGTGTACGAGATGTGCGATCGCAATGTTTCGGAAACGGCTCGGCGTCTCAACATGCACCGCCGCACGCTGCAGCGCATTCTGGCAAAGCGGGCGCCGAAGTAGTCGGCATGCGGCGGATACTGCTACTTGCTCGCTCGTCCGGCACTCGTCCGTGCGCCCTCATCCCGCTGCCGAGACCTTCTCCCGGCAGGCGGAGAGAATGGATATGCCGCTACCCCAAAGTCCCCTCTCCCGCGTGCGAGGGCTACTGCGACTTCTTTGCGCGTCTGATGGGACGCGCGGCGCTGTAGGGCGAGTGGCGATATGGACTCGCACCAACTCCTAATCACTACTGCCGGCAACGATGTCGCGGATCGATTCGCCGAGTTCGCCGTTTCGTTCCGCCGCCCATTCTGCAAGCATCAGGCGCTGTGCGGCTGCCCGGGCGAAGGCCTGCGTCACCGATTTTCGTGTCGCTGCCGCTAGACGATGTTCCGGCGCGTCGCGCAGCACATGCGCTTCATAGCCGTCGGAAAGCATGAGCCCGCATTCCTCCGGGAATATTTCGAGCGGCACCTGCGGGTGCGTTGCGAAAAATAGACGATCGCAATGCAGCCGGTAGTCCGGCCATTTGCGATCGACGCGGAAATCCTCGATCGAGGTCTTGATCTCGACGATCCAGATCTCGCCCTTGGCCGAAAGCGAGATGAGATCGGCTCGTCGGCCGCTTGCAAGCGTCAGCTCCGGCAGAACCGCGTGGCGCAGTTCGCTGAGCAAACGCTGTACGCCGCGGCGTACCTTCATTGCCCGCTCCGACTGGCGTCCGTCGGCAAGCGGATTGTCACCGTGGATCGATAAAATCGTCATCCTTCGACTTCGGCGCAACGCACCGCTCCCGCCCGCTTGTTGCAAAAAAGCAATCGTCGCGGAATTTACATTTTTAGGCCGAATTGCGGCGGCGCGCTCCCTTGCGTAGCGCCATGCAATCGCAAATAAGCTGACGGCCGGGCACCCTCCCGCCCCGTTTCCTTACTTCCTTTTACGAGACCCTCATGCGCTTCCGCAACGCCCTCCTTCTGTGCAGTCTGGCGGCGACTGTCATCATCGCCGGCTGCTCACAAACCACGTCCACCGCCGGCTCCTCCTCCGACGTCGAAAAAGTCGCGACGAATCAGATCTTTACAGCCAATTACGGCGCCGTCGAGGACCACGGATACCCCCTGCCGGCCATACCGATCACCCGTCTCGACAAGCGCTTCCATCGCCAGATCGTCGATTATGAGACCAAGGAACGCCCCGGCACCATCATCGTCAACACGCCGAATCGCTTCCTTTATTACGTGCTGCCGGGCGGCAAGGCGGTGCGTTACGGTATCGGCGTCGGCAAGGCCGGTTTCGCCTGGGAAGGCGAGGCCTATATAGCCTGGAAGCAGGAATGGCCGACCTGGCATCCGCCGAAGGAGATGGCCGAGCGCAAGCCGGAAGTCGCAAAATACGTCGAAGAGGGCATGGGCCCCGGCCTCAACAATCCGCTCGGCGCCCGCGCGCTCTACCTCTTCAACAAGGAAGGTCGCGACACGCTCTTCCGCCTGCACGGCACGCCGGAATGGTCCTCGATCGGCACCGCCGCATCGTCCGGCTGTATCCGGCTCATGAACCAGGACATCATCGACCTCTATTCGCGGGTTCGCCCGGGCCGCCACACGCGCGTGATCGTGCAGCAGTAGGCCGAAACCGCTCGGAACCGATTTTCCGAACCACGACGCTGGAAGATTTGCAGCGCCCTGTGTGCGTCCTGAAGGATGCACGGCGCTGTAGCGCTCTGGGTTGGGACGGGGTCCGAAACACGAACCCCCTCCTTCAAAGCTTCCTGAGTGCCACCGTTTCGGTAAGGTGATTGGGCCCCTTCTGTAGGATGAGATCCGCGCGCGGCCGCGTCGGCAGGATGTTTTGGTGAAGGTTCTTCAGGTTGATGTTGTGCCAGAGTCCTTCGGCGACCGACCGTGCCGCCTCTTCGCTGATCTTCGCGTAGCGATGGAAGAAGGATTGCGGGTTCTGGAAGGCCGTCTCGCGCAGGCGCATGAAGCGGCTGACATACCAGCTGTGGATCAGGCTTTCCTCGGCGTCGATATAGATTGAAAAGTCGAAGAAGTCCGAGACCATCGGCACGATTTTGCCGTCGGCGGGAAGATCGCGCGATTGCAGCACGTTTATTCCCTCGAAGATCAGGATGTCCGGCCGGTCGATGATCTGAAACTGGTCGGGAATGACGTCATAGGTCAGGTGCGAGTAGGTCGGCGCCTTGACGTTGGGTCGGCCGGCCTTGATTGCCGACAGGAAGCGCAAGAGCGCGCCGATGTCGTAGCTTTCCGGAAAACCCTTGCGATCCATCAGGTTCTCACGGGTGAGGATCGAGTTCGGATAGAGAAAGCCGTCGGTCGTCACGAGATCGACCTTGGGGCTCGAGGGCCAGCGCGCGAGCAGTTCGGCGAGAATACGCGCCGTCGTCGACTTTCCGACGGCGACCGAGCCGGCAATGCCGATGACGAAGGGCGTCTTCGTCTCGTCCGACATGCTGAGGAAGCGCTTGCGCTGATGGAAAAGGATCTGCGAGGCCTCCACATGGGTGGAGAGGAGCCGGGAAAGCGAAAGATAGATGCGGCGCACCTCGCCGAGATCGACCGGGTCGTTGAGCGAGCGCAGCCGCTGCACCTCGTCGGCCGTCAGCGTCAGCGGCGTATCGGCGCGAAAGCGCGACCATTCTTCGGCGGAGAAGACGTGATAAGGCGAATACTCGCCCCCCTGAAGATTGCCCGGAACGTCGACCGGTTCGATGTCTTTCGCGGCGATGCTCATGAATTCTGCCGGTTTGCCTTCTCCTGCAGGCCGGATTGGCTCGTCCGCCTGGCAAGCTCGCTCATCACATCCTGCAACGGGACGGCGGCGATATTCAATACGACCATCAGATGATAGAGGAGATCGGCACTCTCATCGATCAGATTCTTGCGATCGCCAGTGACCGCGGCGATCACCGTCTCCACCGCCTCCTCACCGAGTTTCTTTGCCGCCTTGCGCTCGCCGGCGGCCACCAGCTTGGCAGTCCAGGAATCCTCCGGCGCCGCCTTGGCGCGGGTCGCGACGATCTGCTCGAGGTCGGAAAGCGTGAAATCGGTCATGACAAATCCCCTCAATCGAGGCGCATGGCGATGCCGTACTCCGCCATGTAGCGCTTGGCCTCACCGATGCTGTAGGTGCCGAAATGGAAGATCGAGGCCGCCAGCACGGCGGTCGCGTGGCCGTCGCGGATGCCCTCGACAAGGTGATCGAGTGTGCCGACGCCGCCGGAGGCGATGACCGGCGCGCGGACGGCATCAGCAACGGCACGCGTTAGCGCGATGTCGTAACCGGCCTTGGTGCCGTCGCGGTCCATGGAGGTCAGAAGAATCTCGCCAGCGCCGAGATCGACGACCTTCTCGGCGAAGGCGATCGCGTCGATGCCCGTCGGCTGTCGGCCGCCATGGGTGAAAATCTCCCAGCGATCGGCTTCGCCCTCGGGCGAGACCTTCTTTGCATCGATGGCGACGACGATGCACTGGTTGCCGAACTTGTCGGCGGCCTCGGCCACGAAGTCGGGATTCTTCACCGCCGCCGTGTTGATCGAAACCTTGTCGGCCCCGGCAAGGAGGAGCCTGCGGATATCGGCCACCTGGCGTACGCCGCCGCCGACCGTCAGCGGCATGAAACATTGCTCGGCGGTGCGGGCGACGACATCGAAGATCGTCTCGCGATTGTCCGAGGACGCGGTGATGTCGAGGAAGCAGAGTTCGTCGGCGCCGGCGGCATCATAGGCCTTTGCCGCTTCGACCGGATCGCCCGCATCCATGAGATCGACGAAATTGACGCCCTTGACGACGCGGCCGTCCTTGACGTCGAGGCAGGGGATTACACGGGCTTTGAGCGTCATCCGACTATCCCCTTTCTCGCTTCCCGGATCAGCTCCAGGGCCTCCTTCGGATCGATCCGCCCGTCATAAAGCGCCCGACCGGTAATCGCGCCTTCGAGCTTCCAGGCGTCGGGCGCGACCATCCGGCGGATGTCGTCCATCGAAGCAAGCCCGCCGGAAGCAATGACCGGAATGGAAACCGCGTTGGCAAGCTCCAGGGTGGAAGCCCAGTTGATGCCGGTCAGGATGCCGTCGCGGTCGATATCGGTATAGATGATCGCCGCAACGCCGGCGCCTTCGAATTTCTTCGCGAGTTCGATCACCCCGAGCTCGGAGGCTTCCGCCCAGCCCTCGACCGCGACCTTTCCGCCCCTGGCGTCGATGCCGACCGCGATCCGGCCCGGAAACTTGTGGCAGGCCTCGATGACCAGCGACGGATCGCGAACGGCAACCGTGCCGAGAATAACGCGCGCCAGCCCCCGCGAAAGCCAATTCTCTATATGCTCGAGCGTGCGGATGCCGCCGCCGAGTTGCACCGGATTTTTGGTCGCCTTGAGGATGGAGTCGACGGCGGCGCCGTTCACTGTCTCGCCGGCAAAGGCGCCGTTCAGGTCGACCACATGCAGCCATTCGAAGCCCTGTTCCTCGAAGGCGCGCGCCTGAGCGGCCGGATCGGCATTGTAGACGGTCGCCTGGTCCATGTCGCCGAGCTTGAGGCGCACGCATTGCCCGTCTTTGAGATCGATGGCGGGAAAGAGAATCATGTGTTCGTCCATTTCAGAGGTCGCGTAGGAAGCGTCACGGCTTCCAGCGCAGGAAATTCGCGATGAGGGCGAGGCCGAGCGCCTGGCTCTTTTCCGGGTGGAACTGTGCCCCAGCCTTGTTGCCATTGGCGACGAAGGCAGTCACCGGTCCGCCATAGTTGGTCACGGCGATCACATCGTCCGGATGTTCGGTGGCGAGGTGATAAGAGTGCACGAAATAAGCGTGCAGTCCCTCCTCCCCGGTCGGGATGCCTTCGAAGAGCGCGTGCGGCCGGATGAGGCGCAGCGTGTTCCAGCCGATCTGCGGGATCTTGAGCGCGGGATCGTCGGGTCTGATCTCTACGACATCGCCGGGAATCCAACCGAAACCCCTGGTGATCGTTTTCTCGAGACCCCGCGAGGACATCAGCTGCATGCCGACGCAGATGCCGAGAAAGGGGCGTCCGGCCGTCTCGACCGCTTGCGTCAACGCCTCCTCCATGCCCGCGACGCTGGTAAGCCCGCCGCGGCAGTCGGCATAGGAGCCGACGCCCGGCAGCACGATCCGGTCGGCCGAGGCCACCCGCTCCGGCCTGTCCGTCAGCTCGATTTCCGCGGCGATAGCGGCTTCGCGGGCCGCCCGCTCGAAGGCTTTGGTGGCCGAGCGCAGATTGCCTGAACCATAATCGATGATGGCGACCCGCATCAGCGTTCTCCGTAGGATTCGAAAAAGCCGAGCCCGGCGGAATTTTCCGGCGGACCCGTCCTGGACCATTGGGTCGACTGCAACCGAGTTGCGCTTTTGGCAAGCGCGGTCGCGGCCGAGTAATAGATTTCCTCCGCTGTCGTGATATCTGGCGCCGGAATGATCGTGCGCAGCGTCCAGTCCCGTGCCGAAAGATTCCGCGCGACGAAAAGCGGGCCTTCAAGCGAGACCAGAAGGCTGAGCGCAATGTGCATGATCAGCGCAGCAAGGAAGCCGCCGGACAGCTGCGCCGTCGCAATCAACAGGATTTGCAGCACGCCAACCGATATTCCGAGGAGCCATGCCCGGTTGGCCATCAGCCAGAGCGCGGGGAAGAAGAACGCGGTCCAGGAGAAACCGTCCGCTACGAACCGCGCTCTTTCGTCGTCGGCCGCGGCGCCCGGCGGGGTCATGATCAGGTAGGAGGCCATGGTCTTCATGCCAGATCTGGATCGGCTCAGGCGAGCGTCCCCTTCGTTGAGGGAACGCGTCCGGCCTGGCGCGGATCGATTTCGGTTGCGGTGCGAAGCACCCGGGCGACGGATTTGAAGCAGGTCTCGGCGATATGGTGATTGTTGGCGCCATAGATGTTCTGCACATGCAAAGTGATGCCGGCATGCTGGGCGAGCGCCTGGAAGAACTCGCGCACGAGCTCAGTATCGAATGTGCCGATCTTCGGCGAAGTGAAGGTCACAGTCCAGACGAGGAAGGGCCGGCCAGAGACATCGACGGCAGCGCGCGTCATCGTTTCGTCCATCGCAAGGTCGATCGAGGCATAGCGGGTAATGCCGCGACGATCGCCGAGCGCCCTGGCAAGTGCCTGGCCGATCGCAATGCCGGTATCTTCGACCGTATGATGATCGTCGACATGCAGGTCGCCATCGGTCTTGATCTCCATGTCGATCAGGGAATGACGCGAAAGCTGCTCCAGCATATGATCGAAGAAACCGACTCCGGTCGAAATCTTCGACACGCCCGTTCCATCGATATTGACGGAGACCGAAACGTCCGTTTCATTCGTCTTGCGCGAAACTTGGCCGGTGCGGCTCGGCATCACGTCTGCCATCAGGCTCTCCTGTCTTCGCCGGGCGCCGCAATTTGCCAAAGGCGCCAGGCGCTCGCTACGTATTCCGTCCTACATTAGAGCCGCTCCATATCAGGCGGGGCGCGAAATATCCAGAACTGCAATGGAGATTCGACCGGCTTGCAACTCGCGGCGCAGCCAGGATACGCGATGGGTGAAGCGGCATATTTGCAATCGCGCGGGACCGACTTACATAGGCGTCAAGTAGCAAGGCTCTTACGAGCCGCAACGCCTCGGATCGACGGGGCCGATGGGTATTTTCATGAGCGAACACACTCCATATGGAACCATGCATGCCACCACCATCATCACCGTGCGCAAGGGCGGCAGGGTGGTGATGGCCGGCGATGGCCAGGTGAGCCTCGGCCAGACGATCATGAAGGGCAATGCCCGCAAGGTCAGACGCCTGTCGAAGGGCGACGTGATCGCCGGTTTCGCCGGTGCGACCGCGGACGCCTTCACGCTGCTGGAACGGCTCGAGGCGAAGCTCGAACAATATCCCGACCAGTTGATGCGCGCGGCAGTTGAACTCGCCAAGGACTGGCGCACGAACAAATATCTGCGCAATCTCGAAGCGATGATGCTGGTTGCCGACAGGACGGTGACCCTGGCGATCACCGGCAACGGCGACGTACTCGAACCGGAGCACGGGACGATCGCCATCGGCTCGGGCGGGAATTACGCGCTGGCAGCCGCCCGGGCGCTGATGGACAGCGATAAATCGGCGGAAGAGATCGCCCGACGGGCGCTCCAGATCGCCGGCGATATATGCGTCTACACCAACCACAGCATCGTCGTGGAGACGCTGGATGCCGACTGACGAGGCAAAGGTCAGCTTCGAGCGGGTGGAGGACCGCCACCTGCCGATGCTCCTTGCCTGGCTGTCGGAGCCGCATGTCCGGCAATGGTGGGGCGACCCGGAGGTGGAGCTGGGGTTGATCCGCGACGATTGTAAGAGTGGTGAGGTTGATGGCTTTGTCTTTCACGTCGCAGATGAACCGGTTGGTTACATCCAGTCCTGGATCCCATCGCAATATGACGAGGAGCCCTGGGCGAAGGATCTCTCCCCCGATACGCAGGGCGTCGACATTTTCATCGGTCGGCCCGAAAGGACCGGCAAGGGCTTCGCCCCGCTCGCGCTTCGGGCCTTTGCCGCGAGGCTGTTCGAGAAAGGTGCCCAGCGCATCGTCATCGATCCCGATGCCGGAAACCGCCGGGCGATCAGAGCCTATGCGAAGGCCGGCTTCGTGCCCTTCGGCGAATGGATAGACGAGTCCGGTCGCACCCTCCTGATGGAACTGACGCGGACCGAGTTTGAGAGGAATTGATGAGCAACTTTTCACCCAGAGAAATCGTATCGGAGCTCGACCGCTTCATCATCGGCCAGAAAGATGCGAAGCGGGCAGTGGCGATCGCGCTGCGCAACCGCTGGCGCCGCCAGCAGCTCAGCGACGAGCTGCGCGACGAGGTCATGCCGAAGAACATCCTGATGATCGGCCCGACCGGCGTCGGTAAGACGGAGATTTCCCGCCGTCTCGCCAAGCTTGCCGGCGCTCCCTTCATCAAGGTGGAAGCGACCAAGTTCACCGAAGTCGGCTATGTTGGCCGCGACGTCGAGCAGATCGTGCGCGATCTCGTCGAAGTCGGCATAGCGCTCGTGCGCGAGAAGAAGCGCGCCGAGGTAAAGGCGAAGGCGCATCAGAATGCGGAAGAGCGCGTTCTCGATGCGCTGGTCGGCACGACGGCGTCGCCGGCGACGCGCGACTCCTTCCGCAAGAAGCTCCGCGGCAACGAACTCGACGACAAGGAAATCGAAATCGACATTGCCGACAGCGGCATGCCGGGCGGTGCATTCGAGATTCCCGGCATGCCAGGCGCCAATATCGGCGTCCTGAATCTCTCCGAGATGTTCGGAAAGGCGCTTGGCGGCAGAACCAGGAAGGTCAAGACGACGGTCAAGGATTCCTACGAGCTCCTGGTTACCGACGAATCCGACAAGCTGCTCGACAATGAGCAGATCCAGCGCGAGGCGGTCGCGGCGGCGGAAAACGACGGCATCGTCTTTCTCGACGAGATCGACAAGATCGCTGCGCGCGACGGCGGTCTCGGCGCCGGCGTTTCGCGCGAAGGCGTGCAGCGGGATCTGTTGCCGCTGGTTGAGGGCACGACGGTGGCAACGAAATACGGGCCGGTGAAGACGGATCACGTCCTTTTCATCGCCTCGGGCGCATTCCATGTATCAAAGCCATCGGACCTTCTGCCGGAGTTGCAGGGCCGCCTGCCGATCCGGGTGGAGCTGCGCGCCTTGACCAAGGAGGACTTTCGCCGAATCCTGACCGAGACCGAGGCAAGCCTCATTCGCCAGTACAAGGCGCTGCTCGATACGGAGGGCGTGACGCTCGATTTCACCGAGGATGCGATCGATGCGCTTGCCGAGGTTGCCGTGCAGCTCAACGCGAATGTCGAGAATATCGGTGCCCGGCGCCTGCAGACGGTGATGGAGCGCGTCCTGGACGATATCTCCTTCAACGCGCCGGATCGAAGCGGTCAGGTGACGATGATCGATGCCGAATATGTCCGCAAGCATGTGGGCGACCTTGCCGCCAACACGGATCTCTCGCGCTATATTCTGTGACTTTTGTGCCGGGTTTCCGCGAAAAGCCCACCCGTCACGGCTTCGTGGGGCGCCTGTCACTCGACAGGCGCCTTCGTTTTTTCTAGAGCGGTGGCGATCAGCTGGATACCCGGCATGATTCCGACATGATTCTGCCTTACGGCCCCGCGCCGATCGGACCGGGCTCCGTCAGTTTCATTGAAGAAGTTCCACAGGAAGACAGAACGTGCGTTTCACCGCTTGCCTCCTCGTCATCGCCACGCTTTGCCTCGCCGCCGCTGAACCCGTCGCGGCCGAGATTCGCATGGTGCCGGAAGGCAACCGGCATGCCGAGCAGCCCAATGTTCCGGGTGCCTCCGTGCGTCGCACGAAGGCTGGCCGAACCTCCTTCGATGCGAAATACGAGAAGGTGCGCGATCTTCTCGCCTCCGACCGAAACCTCATCGAAAAAATCAAACAGACTGCGGCCGCCTATGGCATCGCGCCCATTCATATGATCGGCGCCATCGTCGGCGAGCACACCTATAATGTCGACGCCTATGACCGCCTGCAGGCCTATTACGTGAAGGCGGCCGCCTATGCCGGCAATAGCTTTCACTTCGGTTATAATGGCGAATCGATCGCAGAATTCGTCGAGCGGCCGCAATTTTCCGCCTGTGCCGGCGAGGAAACTTCGTACGGGCTTTGGAGCTGTCGGGAGCGTATATGGGAGAGCGAGTTCCGTGGCCGGGTGGTCGGCGGAAAAGCCTTCCCAAACAACCGCTTCAGCGCCGTCTTCTTCCAGCCCTTCTTCGCGGGCCAAACCTTCGGCCTCGGCCAGATCAATCCGCTGACCGCCCTCAAGCTGACGGACATGGTATCACGCGTATCCGGCTATAGCGGTCTCGACGAGAGCAATGCGGCAAACGTCTACGCGGCGATCATGGAGCCAGACGTGTCGCTCGCCTACATGGCTGCCTCGATCCGGCATTCGATCGACGCCTACCGCTCGATCGCGGGCATGGACATCTCCAACAATCCCGGGATTACGGCGACGCTCTACAATGTCGGCAATCCGGATCAGCGTGCCGCCGCTCTCGCTGCCAGGACTGCAGGCGGCGAGGTTCATTGGCCGGAGGAAAACTATTACGGCTGGCTCGTCAACGAGAAGCGCGCCGAGCTCGAAGCTCTGCTCTGAACCGGCCCGCGCTGCGACCGCCGCGAATAAAAATGCTTCACGTGAAACGTGGCTTGATTGCGCCGCCGAAAGCTGAGACGCTTGAGCAGTCAGGATAGGCACCTCATCATGGACACGCGACCGGAGCCGTTCGAGCCGCCCGCGCCCGTCCCGCGAACCGGCATTCCTTCGCGGCTGCAGATCATCCGCACCGTGCTTCGCAATCCGCTCGAACTCTGGGGCGAACCCTCCTACACGCTGCCCTGGATCGAGACGAAATTCATCAACCAGCGCACGCTGATCGTCAACGATCCCGGCCTCATCCGGCACATTCTCGTCGAGAACGCCGCAAACTATGAAATGTCGGAAGTGCGGCGGCTGATCCTCCGTCCGATCCTGCGCGACGGGCTGCTGACGGCGGAAGGGGAGGTGTGGAAGCGGTCGCGCAAGGCCATGGCGCCGGTCTTCACGCCGCGCCACGCCAAAGGCTTTGCCGGCCAGATGCTGCGGGTCTCCGAAGCATTCGTTGAGCGCTATGAGCCCGCTGCCTCGGAGCCCTACATCACCAATATCGCCGTCGACATGACGGAGCTCACCTTCGAAATCCTCGCCGAGACGCTGTTCTCCGGAGAGATCGCAGTCGAGAAGGAAGGATTCGCCGCCAACGTCGAGGAGTTGCTGCAGCGGATGGGCCGGGTCGATCCGATGGATCTCCTCGTCGCACCGAAATGGGTGCCGCGGCTCACTCGGATCGGCGGTCAGAAGGTGCTCGACCGCTTCCGCGGTGTCGTCTCCGAGACAATGGCCCAACGCCGGCGGCGGATGGCGGACGATCCCGGAAGAGTCCCAAACGACTTCCTCACCCTGCTGCTGCAGCTCGAAGGGCCGGAAGGGCTTTCCACTGCCGAGATCGAAGACAACATCCTGACCTTCATCGGCGCCGGCCACGAGACGACGGCGCGCGCACTCGCCTGGTGTCTCTACTGTATCGCGAATACGCCTGCCTATCGCGAGGTAATGGAGCAGGAAATCGATGCGGTTCTTGCAAGCGGCGCGGATCCCGTCGAATGGCTGGAGAAGATGCCGCACTCGCTCGCGGCCTTCGAGGAGGCGCTGAGGCTCTACCCGCCGGCCCCCTCGATCAATCGCGCGGCGATCGAGGAGGATGAATGGACCTCGCCCGAGGGTGAGCGAGTGACGGTCCGCAAGGGCATATCGGTGCTGATCATGCCGTGGACACTGCATCGCCACGCACTTTATTGGCAAAAGCCCCGTGCGTTCATTCCCGAGCGCTTCCTTCCCGAGAACCGCGATAAGATAAACCGTTTCCAGTACCTCCCCTTCGGAGCCGGGCCGCGCGTCTGCATCGGTGCGACTTTCGCGCTGCAGGAGGCGATCATCGCGCTCGCCGTGCTAATGCGCCGCTTCCGCTTCGATCCGACCGAAGCGACGCATCCCTGGCCAGTGCAAAGGCTGACGACCCAGCCGAGGGGCGGACTGCCGATGAGGGTTTCGCTGCGCGTGGAGTAACTACCCAAGGCAGCACCCCCTCGCTTCCCGCGCCGCCTGCTGATTGGATATCTCATCAAATCAGACGCGCAAAGGTCGCTGTCACGCGATGGTCTTTCTCGAAAATATGCCCTATCACCGGTGATGCTTCCCGTTCGGGGCTCCTCTCGATCTTCAACTTGGACAAAGCAGAATTGACCGCGCATTTTCTTCTCGGCATCGATACCGGCGGCACCTATACGGACGCCGTCCTCTTCAGCGAAGCAACGGGCGTCGTCGCCAAGGCCAAGGCGCTGACGACGCGGCACGACCTCGCCGAAGGCATTTCGGACGCTGTCGAGGCCGTCCTCGAACGGGCGAAAGTTCCCGTCTCGGCCATCAGCCTCGTCTCGCTTTCGACGACCCTTGCCACCAATGCGCTCGTCGAGGGGCAGGGCGGCCGCGCCGGCCTGGTGATGATCGGCTTCGCGCCCGAGGACCTGAGGCGCGACGGCCTTCTGGAGGCGCTGGGGTCCGATCCGGTGCTCTTCCTTCCCGGCGGCCATAATGTCCATGGCAGCGAGACGCCGCTTGACATGAGCGCGCTCGACGAGGCGCTGCCAACGCTTGCGTCCCAAGTATCGTCGTTTGCCATTGCAGGCTACTTCGCCGTGCGCAATCCGGATCATGAGAAGCGCGTGCGCGAGCGCATCCGCGAGGTCTCGCACCTCCCGGTCACCTGCAGCCACGAGCTTTCCTCGAAACTCGGCGGTCCGCGCCGTGCGCTGACGACGCTTCTCAACGCGCGGCTCGTCTCGATGATCGACCGGCTGATCGGTTCCTGCGAGGATTTCCTGAAGGCTCGCGGCATTGACGTGCCGATGATGGTGGTGCGCGGCGATGGCGCCCTCATTTCCGCCGCCGAAGCAAGGCTGAGGCCGATCGAAACGATCCTCTCGGGACCGGCGGCGAGCCTGGTCGGTGCCAGGTACCTGACCGGTCTCGAGGGCGCCGTCGTTTCCGACATCGGCGGCACGACGACGGATGTCGCCGTGCTCGAGGGCGGCCGGCCGCGGCTCGATGCCGAGGGGGCGGTCGTCGGAGGTTTCCGCACCATGGTCGAGGCGGTCGCAATGCGGACCTACGGGCTCGGTGGCGATTCCGAGGTCAAGATCAACGACCGTGGCCTCAAGGCGACGCTCGAGCTCGGCCCCCGCCGTTTTCTGCCCCTGAGCCTGGCCGCCCACCTGCATGGCAACGCGGTGTTGTCGGTGCTCGAGAAACAATTGCGGGCGACCCATGCCGGCCGTCATGACGGCCGTTTCGCCGTGCGCACCGGACTGCCGGATCGTCTGGCGAGCGGGCTGCAGCCGCAGGAGCAAGCGCTTTACGATCGGATCGGCATGGTACCGGTGGCTCTCGCGGACCTCCTCGCCAGTACGCCACAGCGCGCGACGCTCGACCGGCTCGTGGCCCGTGGCCTGGTTCATATTGCAGGGCTTACGCCCTCCGATGCCATGCACGTACTCGGGCGACAGTCGCAGTGGAACACCGAGGCCGCTCGCCTCGGCCTCGAGCTTGCCGCCCGCGGCAAGGACGGTTCGGGTCAGCTGATCGCGACGTCGGCCAAGGTGCTCGCCGGCATGATCGTCGACCGCCTGACGCGACAGTCCTCGGAAGTCATCCTGCAAGCCTGCCTTCACGAGGACGGCGCCGGCGCAATCGATCCCGCCGCCTCGCTTGCCGTCGATCGCGCGCTCAGGCGCGAGCCCGGTATCGTCCGTTTCTCGCTCGGCCTCGACCGGCCGCTCGTCGGACTGGGCGCCTCGGCGCCAGTCTATTATCCGGCGATCGCGGAGATGCTCGGCACGAAATCGGCGATCCCGAATGAGGCCGATGTGGCGAATGCGGTCGGCGCCGTGGTCGGCCAGGTGCGCGCAACGGTCACCGTCTTCGTGACGACACCGGAGGATGGCATCTTCGTCGTCAACGGCGCAGGTGTCAGCGAGCGCTTCCTCGATCAGGAAGAGGCTTTCGGTATCGCCCGCCGACGTGCCCAGGCCATCGCGCTGGAGACGGCGCGCGCAAACGGCGCGGAGGAACCGGCTGCCACCCTGCGCGAAGAGATCGATGCGCCGGAGATTGAGGGCGGACGCAAGCTCATCGAGGCGCGTTTCATTGCCTCTGCCAGCGGTCGGCCGCGAATCGCGCATTTCTGATTTTCATCCGGGAAACACTTCTTAGAGCGGGATGCGCTAACAAGCGTTCGCGCCTCCGCTCTATCCCTTTATATTTGCTGCATTTGTACGACATCAGGTGATTCCACCTGAGTGCAAAGTGCTCTAGCACTTTTGCAGAATTGACAGGGGATTGTTTGATGAGAGACTGCGCCCACTTGGGAGCGGGTGTGCTTGGTCGTTTTCCGCATGTATCCTGCTTCTATCTATTGAATTGACCACAGAGATTTCGGGAGTTGCGGGATGGATCGCGTTGAGAAATTTGGTTTGAAGATCGATGCAGAGCTCCACCGCTTCCTGGTCGAAGAGGCAATGCCGGGCACCGGCGTCGATGCCGAACGCTTTTTTTCCGCCCTTTCGGCGCTCGTCCACGATCTCGCGCCGAAGAACCGCGCCCTTCTCGCGAAGCGCGACGAGCTGCAGGCGAAGCTCGACGCCTGGTATCGCAAACACGGCGCGCCGGTCGATATCGACTCCTACGAAGCCTTCCTGAAGGACATCGACTATCTACTGCCTGAAGGACCGGATTTCTCCGTTACGACCGCCAATGTCGATCCGGAGATCGCAACGGTCGCCGGACCGCAGCTCGTCGTGCCGGTGATGAATGCCCGCTTCGCGCTGAACGCCGCCAATGCCCGCTGGGGGTCGCTCTATGACGCGCTCTACGGCACCGACGCGATTGCCGAGACGGAGGGCGCCGAACGCAGCAAGGGCTATAATCCGGTGCGCGGCGAAAAGGTGATCGGCTGGGTTCGCGATTTTCTCGACGCGAGCGTTCCGCTAGCCGAGGGCCGCTGGAGCGAAATCGGCGCGTTCGCGGTCGCTGGTGGCGCCCTTACCGTCAGCTTGACCAACGGCACAAAGACTGCTCTGCAAAATTCAGCCCAGTTCGCCGGTTACTCCGGTTCCGCGGAAGCACCTTCTGAAATCGTTCTGCGCCGGAACAATCTCCACATCGTTCTTGTCCGCGATGCGACGACGCCGATCGGCAAAACCGATACGGCAGGCATTTCCGATGTCATCCTGGAATCGGCGATCACCACCATCATGGACTGCGAGGATTCGGTTGCCGCGGTCGACGCCGAGGACAAGGTGATCGTCTATCGCAACTGGCTGGGGCTGATGAAGGGCGATCTCGCGGAAGAGGTCACCAAGGGCGGCCGGACCTTCACGCGCGAGCTGAACGCCGATCGCGTATTCACTGCGCCCGATGGCGCCACTCTGACCCTGCCTGGCCGCTCGCTGATGCTGGTGCGCAATGTCGGCCACCTGATGACCAATCCGGCGATCCTCGACCGCGACGGCCGCGAGGTTCCGGAAGGCCTCATGGACACGATCGTCACGGCGCTGATCGCGTTGCACGACATCGGCCCGAACGGCCGACGCGCGAATTCGCACGCCGGCTCCATGTACGTCGTCAAGCCGAAGATGCACGGGCCGGAGGAGGTGGCCTTCGCCTGCGAGATCTTCGCTCGCGTCGAGGCGGCGCTCGGGCTTGCGGCCAATACGATGAAAATGGGCATCATGGACGAGGAGCGGCGCACCACCATAAACCTCAAGGAATGTGTCCGCGCCGCCCGCGAGCGCGTCGTCTTCATCAATACCGGCTTCCTCGACCGCACCGGCGACGAGATCCACACCTCGATGGAAGCAGGCCCGATGATCCGCAAGGGCGACATGAAGCAGGCGGCCTGGATTTCGGCCTATGAGAACTGGAACGTCGATATCGGCCTCGAATGCGGGCTCTCCGGCCGCGCACAGATCGGCAAGGGCATGTGGGCAATGCCGGACCTGATGGCGGCAATGCTCGAGCAGAAGATCGCCCATCCGAAGGCCGGCGCCAACACCGCTTGGGTCCCGTCCCCGACGGCGGCGACCTTGCATGCGACCCACTACCATCGCGTCGATGTCGCCGAGGTCCAGGCGGGCCTCAAGAGCCGCCCACGTGCCAGGCTCGCGGACATCCTGTCGGTACCGGTCGCGGCGCGGCCAAACTGGACCGAGGAGGAGATTCAGCGCGAACTCGACAACAATGCCCAGGGAATCCTCGGCTATGTCGTGCGCTGGGTCGATCAGGGAGTCGGCTGCTCCAAGGTTCCGGACATCAACGATGTCGGCCTGATGGAGGACCGCGCGACGCTTCGTATCTCCTCCCAGCACATGGCGAATTGGCTGCATCACGGCATCGTCAGCGAGGCGCAGATCGTCGCGACGATGAAGCGGATGGCGGCCGTCGTCGACCGCCAGAATGCCGGAGATCCGAATTACCAGCCGATGGCTGGCCGCTTTGACGATTCGATCGCCTTCCAGGCTGCCCTCGATCTCGTTCTCAAGGGACGCGAGCAACCCAACGGCTATACCGAACCGGTGCTGCATCGCCGGCGGCTGGAGGTCAAGGCGAAAGCTGCATCAGAAAGTTAAGTGCGGGGTTTCCGCGGTTGCCCCATCCGCCTGCCGGCACCTTCTCCCCCCAAACGGCGCGAAGGGACAAGCGGCGGGGCTCGCGCGAGATGAGGAAAAGTGTGGGCGGTTTTCCGCCCGCAACCGTTTATGGGGTTATTTTCGCGGGGTGCATTACGGATTGACCCGGCGGAGCGTCAGATTGAGGCGGCCGCCGTTCTTGAGCAATGTCGAGGTATTCGGATAGATGCGGTCGACGCCGTGAAAGGCGAGACGCCCCTCGCCGCCGAGCACGACGACGTCGCCGCTTTTCAGCCTGAAGGACGTGGTCTGACCGCCGCGAGTTTTCCCGCCCACGCGGAAAAGGCAAGCGTCCCCGAGAGAAACCGAGACGACCGCCGTTACGAGATCGCGCTCGTCCCGATCCTGGTGCAGGCCCATGCGGGCCTCGGCGGAATAGAAATTGATGAGGCAGGCCTCGGGGACCTTGTCGCTTCCCGAAACCGCGCGCCAGATCTCTAGAAGGATGTCCGGCATCGGCGGCCAGGGCCTGCCGGTCACCGGATGCTCCGCCTGGTAGCGATAGCCGCGCTCACGATCGGTGACCCAGCCGAGTGATCCGCAATTGGTCATGCGCACGGACATCGGTTTGCCTGTTTTCGGCATTTCCGCCTGGTATAGCGGCGACTCGGCGACGACATGGCGGATCGCCTCGACCAGCGCCTCCTGGCGCGGGCGGTCGAGAAAGCCGGGAATATGCCTCACTCCTTTCGGCAGCACCTGCATGGTAGTCTATCCATCCTTCGCCATCTGAGGGATGTAGCGTCGGCGACAGTGTCGAGCTACCCGAAAACCGGAATCTGCTTGCCGCGTCAATCGCCCGCAGGTCGGCCGCGCAGCCGCTTGATCTCGGCGCGCCCCGACTTACTCTTGAGCCGCCTTTCGACGGAACTGCGCGTCGGCTTCGTCTTCTTGCGGGGCGGCGGCGGCGGTTCGGCTGCCTTTAGAATCAATTCCTTCAGCCGTTCGCGGGCATCCTCGCGATTGCGCTCCTGACTGCGGAAGCGATTGGCCTCGATCATCAGCACCCCGTCCTTGGAGGCGCGGCGGCCGGCAAGCCTCAGCGCGTTCGCCTTGACGCGCTCCGGCAGCGACGGCGATGCTGCGACATTGAAGAAGAGCTGGACGGCCGTCGACACTTTATTGACGTTCTGGCCGCCCGGACCGCCGGCCAACACGAACTGCTCCGTCAGCTCCCAGCCGGCGATAACGATCTTCTCATCGATGTAAAGCGGTTCGCTTGCCATGATTCTCTATCGCACACAGCAGGGAAACGTGTGAAGGGCTGTCCGTTCGCCTCGTGGGCCGGCCCAAAACTGAAAACCCGGCCGCAAGGCCGGGTTTCACGTGAATCATAGGCTGAAAGCGTTATTCGGCGGCGATCTTCGCTCCCGGCGCGGCGTCGCGCACGCTGCCGTCGACATGGCGTTCGAACTTGGCGAAATTGGCGATGAACATGTCGATGAGGCGTCGTGCCTGGACGTCATAAGCCGCGCCGTCCGCCCAAGTGGAACGCGGATCGAGGATGCGGTCGTCGACGCCCGGCACCGATATGGGTACGGAGAAACCGAAATTCGCATCGGTGCGGAAGGAGGCGTTGTTCAAGGAGCCATCGAGCGCCGCCGAGAGGAGGGCGCGGGTGACCTTGATCGGCATGCGGTTGCCAGTGCCATAGGCGCCGCCGGTCCAACCGGTGTTGACGAGCCAGCAAGTGACCCCGTTCCTGGCGATCAAGGCCTTGAGCAGATTGCCGTATTCCGACGGATGGCGCGGCATGAAAGGCGCGCCGAAGCAGGTCGAGAAGGTCGCTTCCGGCTCGGTGACGCCTTTCTCCGTGCCGGCGACCTTGGCGGTGTAGCCGGAAAGAAAGTGGTACATCGCCTGTTCCGGAGTCAGCTTCGCAATCGGCGGCATTACGCCGAAGGCATCCGCCGTCAGCATGATGATGGTGCGCGGCTGCGGCGCCATGCCGGTCTTGCTGGCATTCGGAATGAAGTCCAACGGATAGGCGATGCGGGTGTTTTCGGTCAGAGACCCATCGTCGAAGTTCGGCACGCGCCGCTCATCGAGAACGACGTTTTCCATCACGGTGCCGAAGCGCCGTGTCGTCGAGAAGATCTCCGGTTCGGCCGTTTCCGACAGCCGGATCGCCTTGGCATAGCAGCCGCCTTCGAAGTTGAAGACGCCCTTTTCGCCCCAGCCATGCTCGTCGTCGCCAATCAAGGTGCGGTTCGGGTCGGCGGAAAGCGTCGTCTTTCCCGTCCCGGAAAGGCCGAAGAACACGGCAGTATCGCCGGACGGACCGACATTGGCCGAGCAGTGCATCGGCATGACCGATTTTTTCGGCAGCAGGTAATTGAGCGCGGTGAAGACCGACTTCTTCATCTCGCCGGCATAGGAGGTGCCGCCTATCAGCACCAGACCATTGGTGAAGTCACAGGCGATGATCGTCTCGCTGCGGCAGCCATGGCGCTCGGGATTGGCCTTGAAGCTCGGCAGATCGATGATCGTCAGCTTCGGCTGGAACCTCGCAAGCGCCTCGCGTTGCGGCCGGATCAGGAGATTGCGTATGAACAGCGAATGCCAGGCAAATTCGGTGATGACGCGCGTCGGCAGTTCGTTCTCCCGGTCGGCGCCGCCGATAAGGTCCTGTACATAAAGCGACATGCCCTTGGCGTGGGCCAGCATGTCCTGGCGCAGGCGTTCAAAGTTTTCCGGAGAAATGGCGCTGTTGTTGTCCCACCAGACCTGATCGGCAGCCGCCGCATCGCGCACGATGTACTTATCCTTAGGTGAGCGGCCGGTGTGCTGGCCGGTGCGCGCGCAGAGCGCCCCGTGAGCCGTCAGGTCCGCCTCGCCGCGGCGAAGGGCTTCTTCGTAAAGCTGTGCTGCCTCGAAGTTGTAACGAACAACCGAAAGGTCGGAAAAACCCATCGTTTCGAGCCCGTTTGAGGGGTTGCGGCTGCCAAGCTGCTCCATGGTCAAGCTTCCTTCGTGTTTGGCCGGCGGCGTTGAATTTGGCCGGAACATACTGGTCCGGACGTCCTAAGACAAGACAGCCTATCCGAAAAGAGTAATGATTTCAGTATATTAATCGATTTAAAAAAAATTATGTATTTTTTAATCGGTTGAAATGCGCCATTGGACGTCGCATATTTCAGTGCGCCACGGCATTAAAGCGGCAACCGCTTTTGCGCTTCGCCACAATTTGTTCCACCTTTATACTCAATTAACGCGGCCGTGACTCGCGGTTGCCACCGTTTAGACGGATCCCGGCGCCGGGCATCAAACGACGGAGTAGAATACGATGCAGACCATCGCGCTTGTCGATGACGACCGCAACATCCTGACATCCGTGTCCATCGCGCTGGAAGCCGAGGGCTACAAGGTCGAAACCTATACCGATGGCGCATCCGCGCTCGAGGGGCTGCTGGCGCGCCCGCCGCATCTCGCGATCTTCGATATCAAGATGCCGCGCATGGACGGCATGGAACTGTTGCGTCGCCTGAGGCAAAAGTCGGATCTTCCGGTGATCTTCCTCACCTCCAAGGATGAGGAGATCGACGAACTCTTCGGCCT